>QMZD01000088.1 GCA_003662985.1 Archaeoglobales archaeon
CTTCAAAATCTTTATCTTTCCACATCAGCCGCAAAAGGTATGGATGTCGAAAAAATAATCGAACTATTCAGATTGGCAAAAAGCAAGGACTGGAAACCATGGGAGCTACAAAGCGAGCTGAGAAAACTATGTGAAAATGTTGTTTCAGTTGGGGATGACCTATCCTTTACAATAAAGTTCGAAAGAGATCTGGAAGTTGATGAAACTGCCATCATGAAACTTAAAACTAGGAAAACCAAGATATACCCTTTTAAAACAGCCTATAGATTCAACAAAGGATACATAGCTGTAGATGACAGATTTTTGAGGGTGAGCAGAGAAATTGATGAAGATAAATTGCCCTACATCCTTAGTTGCATTAAAATAAAGGAATAATTTCTGGGATTTCTGGGATTTCTGGGATTTCTAAGATTTCTGGAACTTCTGTGACTTCTGAGATTTTTAGAATTTCTAGGATTTTTAGGACTTTTGGGATTTCTAGGATTTTTAAGTAAATCTTTTATTCCTTCAATCTGTTTTACCTAAAATAAAGAGAATTTTATCAAAGGAGAGGTGCGGATGATAGGCTTCAGCGCTACAAAACTCTTCCTGATACTCATAATCGCAGATATACTGGCTTTAATCGCCGGACTGGGAATTGGCTCCTCGGGAGTAGGTCTCAGTGATCTGCTTATGCCGAGATCTGCAGTTGTTTCCCAAATAATTCTCGATTACAGGCTCCCAAGAACTTTGATCTCAATGATCGTTGGTGCCGGATTGGCTGCAGCTGGCTGCTCCCTTCAAGCCCTTTTCAGAAACCCCCTCGCAGACCCATATATCTTGGGCGTTTCGAGCGGTGCGAGCGTTGGGGCTGCTTTCGTTATTCTCCTCGGAATCGCATCAACAATCAATATAATGGTCTCAGCCTTCGGATTTGCAATAATCACCTCATGGATCGTCTACAGAATAGGAAGAACCGAAGAAGGGGTACCTGTTTATACTCTTCTTCTCGCTGGGGTGGCTATGGCAGCATTCCTCTCCGGCATCACGTCTTTGCTAATATACATCTCAGCTCAAGATATGTATCAGGTTGTTTTCTGGATTATGGGTGGATTTTGGACGGCCAACTGGCTAAAGGTAGAAGTTGTCATCTTCCCAGTTGTTTTCTCCTCGGTTTATCTAATCCTCTCTTCTTGGAACCTGAATGCAATTTTGATGGGTGAAGAGCATGCAATGAGCGTGGGAATAGATGTGGAGAGTTTTAAAAGGAAGGTGATTGCAGCAACAGCCCTTCTAACTTCAGCTGCGGTCTCGGTTAGCGGTGTGATAGGATTCGTCGGATTGATAACTCCTCACGCAATGAGGCTCATAGCGGGAGAGAACAATAAAATCATCCTCCCGGCCTCACTTCTTGCAGGAGCCGCCTTTATGCCATTTGTCGACCTAATATCAAGAACCGCAACGAGTGGAGAAGTTCCGGTGGGGATCATCACGGCTTTATTAGGTGCCCCCTTCTTTCTCTATCTCTTGAGGAGGAGTAAGGTTGCTGCTTGAAATCAAAGGCTTAAGGGTTGTACTCGGAAGCTCGGAGGTCTTGAAAAACATCAGCTTTAAAGTAGAGAAGGGAGAGGTAGTTGGCCTGCTGGGCCCCAACGGAAGTGGTAAGTCAACCCTTCTCAGAACCATATACGGGATTCTAAAGCCTTCAGGGGGGGCAGTTTATTTTGATGGGAGAAAAATGCCTGACTTTAGTTTAAAAGAGGTGGCGAAAAGGCTGGGATATCTTCCCCAGGAAAGCTTTGACACCGGACTTAGGGTGAAGGAGGTCGTTATGTTGGGAAGAACTCCTTACATACAGGGACTCTCTTTTACAGAGAAGGATTCCAAAATCGTCAGAGGAGCTCTCAGCCTCGTAGGACTGTCAGATTTTGAGGAGAGGAGATTTTCAGAGCTTAGCGGTGGTGAAAAGCAGAAAGTTCTGCTTGCGAGAGTATTTGCCCAGCAAACAAATGTTCTTTTACTTGATGAGCCAACCTCCCATCTCGACATTTCTTCCCAGCTCGAGATCATGGGTCTGATAAGGAGGATAGCCCAGAACGGATGCTCAGCTTTGATTGCCATTCATGATATTAACCTCGCCTCAGCCTACTGCGATAAGCTTCTTCTCGTGAGAAAGGGAGAGATATTCGCAGCTGGGAAACCAGAGGAGGTAATTACGAGGGAAAATATAAGAGAGGTGTTTGGTGCTGAGGTGGAAGTTAGAAGGATTGGCGGCAACATCCTCGTTATTCCATCTCCACGAAGAGGTGCAGACAGGAAAAAATGGGTTCACGTAATATGTGGAGGCGGTACGGGCTCGGACATACTCAGAGAGCTCTGGATCCATGGATATCGGGTTTCTGCTGGCGTGTTGAATGCCCTCGATTCAGACTGGTTCACAGCAAGCGAACTCGGAGAGGTTGTGGATGAAAGGCCATTTTCCGAGATAAGTGACGAATCGTTCGAAAAGAATATCGAATTTATCGAGAAAAGCGATGCCGTTATACTTTCAAACCTCATCGTCGGAAAGGGAAATCTAAGAAATCTTGAGGCTGCTTTATATGCTGCCAAACTGGGAAAACTCTTTGTTTTAGAGGAAGAGGGATTTGATGAGAGGAATTTTGCCGGAGAAAAAGCGATAAAAATTTATCAGGAGATTACTTCTTTACTTCCCAAATCAAGAGTTCTTAAGGATCGTTATGAGATCATAGAGGTTCTGGATGAGTCTCTGAATTGAGAAACTGTCAGAAAACAAATTAACTATCCCTTTGGGCATCAATTTAACTTGTGAGTTATAAAATATTAGAAAAAACGATAAATTTTTAATTCCATCTTTTCAATCCTTAAGAAAAAATTAAAAAGAATTTCCTAGAAATAACTAAACACATCGGGGCTGAGACACAAGATTTCAAGAATCCAGCCCTTTGTTTTAAAACCATCAAGGATTGATACAATGGAGACTGTGATAAAAAAGGAACTCCAAGCGGAATCAATGACGGATGTTGTAAAGTTCAATTTATTGGCTATAATAACAGGAGTAACCTGCGGTTTCATTGCAATCGGATTCAGATACCTTATTTTTGGATTTAACGATCTTTTTTTCAGTGGCCTAGGTTCGGCCATGGGCTTTATTTCTCCTTACTATCTCATCCTCATCCCTGCAATCGGTGGTATCTTTGTAGGATTTCTTACCTACTATTTTGCACCAGAAGCAAAAGGCCATGGAGTTCCAGAGGTGATGAATGCTGTTGCACTACAAGGTGGCAGAATAAGACCAAGAGTTGTAGCAGTAAAGGCTCTCGCGTCATCCATCTGCATCGGTTCTGGGGGTTCGGCAGGAAGAGAGGGGCCGATCGTTCAGATGGGTTCTGCTACAGGCTCAACCATAGCTCAGCTTTTGAGGTTAACACCCTATCAAACCAAGATTCTCGTCGCATGTGGAGCTGCTGGAGGTATCGCCGGTACATTCAACACCCCCATTGCTGGTGTGCTTTTCTCCCTTGAACTCATAATCAGGGAGCTTAAAATACGGTCGTTTACTCCGATAGTCATATCATCGGTGTTTGCAACAATTGTCTCCAGAATTTTCCTAGGATTTCTCGGTATAAAAACAGCCTTTGTTTTCGAAGTCCCACCGTATACTTTGAAAACCCCTTACGAGATCGTGTTCTATCTCTTCCTAGGTCTACTTGCTGGAGCGGTTGCTCTGACATACACAAAAACCCTTTATCGTTTTGAAGATTTCTTTGAGGCGATAAAAATCCCTGAGTATATCAAACCATCGATAGGTGGGTTCATTGTTGGAATGATAGGCTTGGTTGTTTTCCTAACAACAGGAAAAACCCATACATTCGGAGTCGGTTACGAATCGATAGAGATGCTTTTCAGAGGCGAACTTGTATTTGAGGTTGTTCTTGCCCTAGTATTTCTTAAAATATTGGCCACCTCGATCACCCTGGGTTCAGGTGGTTCAGGTGGTATTTTTGCTCCTTCTCTCTTTATAGGTTCAATGCTTGGTGCAGCTTATGGAATGGTGCTCCAGATGCTTTTCCCAACTGTAGTATCTAACCATATAGCCTATGCCATTGTAGGAATGGCAGCCGTATTTGCAGGAGCCAGCAGAGCTACCCTAACTTCCACAATAATCGTTTTCGAAATGACCGGAGACTATGCAATAATACTCCCATTGATGTTTGCATGTGTGATAAGCTGCACTTTCTTCAAGATTTTCTCAGAAGATACAATTTACACATTAAAACTGAGAAGAAGGGGTATCATAATCGAGCAAGAAATGGATGTAAACCTAATGAGAACGATTAGGGTGAGAGACATAATGAAGAGAGAAATTGATACCGTGACAGAGGACACACCTGTTTCTGAACTTTCAAAGAGAATATCCAAAACCGGTCATATGGGTTTTCCAGTTGTAAGAGACGGTAAATTAGTTGGAATGGTCACTCATTCAGATTTTGAGAACATAGAAGACACGAGAGGTCTTTATGTACTTGATATCATGACTACCGATGTGATTAAAGCATACCCCGATGAAACACTCGAAGATGTGATCATGAAATCCGGAGGAAGAGATATATCCCACTTTCCAGTCGTAGATCCTTCAGATGACAGCAAACTTATTGGATTTTTCACCAAGGGCGATATCATTCGAGCATATACAAGAAAAAGAATGGAGTAAAATTTTCCACTCAACCTAATCTTTAGCTTTCCTCAAATCTAAATACATATCGTACTCGAGATAAGGATCCACCACTTTAAACCCCAACTTCTTGTAAACATGGATTGCCCTGACGTTTGTTCTCTCTGTCACAAGCATCATACCCTTGTATCCTTTTTTCTTGCTGTAGTCGATGGTTACCTTCATTAGCCGCTGTCCTATCCCTCTGTTCTGAAAATCCTGATGCACAAAGATCGTTACGTCAACTTCTTCTCCATCTTCAGTCGGTACAAGCACAGCGTGGCCTATAATCCTCCCATCCCTTTCTGCGACAAAGGCGATTCCATTTTCAGCAAGATAGTCTATCCAGTGTTCGATTCCCGTTCTTGTTGTCGGTGGAAGGCCAAGACATCTCTGTTCAGGACTGAAGGTTGCGTACATCTCAATCAATTTTTCTCTATCCTTGGAATGGTTATAGCCTCTGATAACGTAAGCTTCCCCTTTTTTGTCAGTAGCCACGATTTCTAATTCGTCCAACGCAATCGATTTTGACTCCATGTGCCACCTTCATATTTTTTGATGAGATATTTATTATTTTCTTTAGATTATTAATCATTCAATATGGTGTTGATTTTACGTATTCTTCCAGTAGCCCAAGCATCTCCTCCTCGCTCACATCATGCCACTCCTGATATGCATCAGCAACGGCATAAGGATAAAAATCCCTCAGATTTGCACAGAAAATTCCATCACATCTGATTCGAATGAGGTCTATAGCCTTTAGCGAGGCAGTAGGCACTGCAACAAAGATTTTTTCAAAAAACTTTCTCGCACTCTCTATAGCAACGAGCATTGTGAAACCGGAGGCCAGTCCATCATCCACAAGGATGGCATTTTGCTCATCGTACTCGAAAAATTTCCTGCTTATCTTCTCAATTATTTTTTGCCTTTTCTCTATTTTTCGCCTGCATTCTTCAACCTGCTTCCTGATTACCTCCTCTTTCAGCCCAAAATAATCAACCACATCCTCATTTATTCTTACCACCCCGTACATGCTGATTGCTCCAAAACCAGCCTCAGTTGTCCATGGAAACAGAATCTTGGAAACTAGAATCAGTCTAAGCTTTAAACCAAGATATTTGGCCATCTCATATCCTACGGGAACTCCTCCTGCTGGAATAGCAAGGATAGAGAAATCTCTGAGATCAAGTCTCTTGGAAACAAGTTCAGAAAGCTGCTTTCCAGCATGAAAGCGGTTTTTGAAGATATATGTTTTGTTAAAGAGGGATTCCTCATAGACTATCATTCTGATTAATTCAACATCGAAAGCTTTATCTTTTTCCCCTTTCAAAGATTGTCCATGTTCGGTGAGGATTTTGGAGAGTTAAAAAAAGCAGAAGTTTTTATACTCGCTGACAACCAAGTTCCAAGGCCTGGCAGCTTTATAGCCGAATACGGATTTTCCGCATTTATAAAGGCCTACGGCGACGAAGAGATAGGCGTGCTCCTCGATACCGGAGCCGGAAATGTGATCGAACACAACTGGGAACAGTACAGTTTAGACTGGGACGAGATAGACTACATAGTTCTAAGTCATAGACACTTCGATCACACCGGAGGTTTACTAAAAGTTCTGGATAAAACGAGCGCCCCTGTCATAGCCCATCCAGATCTTTTTACTCCGAGTTTTCTCTGGATAAGGGGAAATCTCATCGACGGCTCCATTCCTTTTCCAGAGGGTGAAGTGAGAGAGAAGGCTAGAATTTACATGATAAGAGATCCCTTCAAAATTGCAAGCGGTATCGCTGTCAGTGGGGAGATACCCCGTGTAACCGAGTTCGAAAAAACACCCGAGACGTTTAAGCTAGAAAATGGAAAACTTGTTCATGATGAAATGCACGACGATATGGCGATATATCTCAAAACTAAGAAAGGATTCGCTGTAATCACCGGCTGTGCTCACTCAGGTGTTGTGAACACCGTCAAGAGGGGTGTAGAGCTAGTAGGTGAGGAACCTTATCTTGTTGCTGGAGGCTTCCACCTCATCTTCTCACCCCCCGAGAGGGTTGAGAAAACTGTGGAAGAACTTATGAAGATCAAAGTTCTAGCTCCAACCCACTGTTCAGGGCCATTAATAGCTGGGGAGATCATCAGAAGAGATCCATCAAAGTTCATGCCGATTGGTGCCGGGATAAAGTTTGAAGTTTGATTGGATATCTATATGGGATCAACTTGAATAAATCTACACGGATGATAGCAAAATTGTTTAATTGCAGAACAGATACGGTCAGATGTTAATCTTGGATAACATTTAGAATGGGATAACACAGGAGGTGATCGATTGGAGGATTACATAGAAGTACTCCAGAGA
>QMZD01000089.1 GCA_003662985.1 Archaeoglobales archaeon
ATTTTCAATTGCTTTTAATCCGTTTTTTGTAGTTTCATGATCGTATTTTTTCATTGCACCAAGAATTATGTCTACTATGGGTTGAAATGGGTCATCTGAAATTACATCTCCCTCTTTAACGTTTTTGTAACCCTCTACAACCTTAAATTCGGTAATTCTTGAAGACAATACATTTATGATCGTTGAAGGCTTAAGAAGGGAAATTAATCTCGTAACATATGGGATTAAAGCACTAAAGCAAGATATTCCAAGAGAGAAAGAAAAAATTGTAGAAATTTTTAATTTCTCAGTCAATTCGCCTCCACTCTCGTCTATACTCTTTAAAACAAGTAAAGTATGACCCATTGTAATAATGTACAAAAATATGAGTGCATAGAGGTCAGGATTTTCTTTAAAACTTTTGAATATCTCTATTACTCTTGGTGTGTAAAAAGATGCTGCAAGTTGCATTGCTATTAAACTTGCAGATATTACTATCGCCAGTATTGCTGCCTCACTTTGCACAAGAGCACTCAAAATGTAGCGTTCGTTTTCAGCACTAAAATTGTAAAAGAAATTATTATAATAAAAAAATAATGCTATTAATATTACTACAACTCCAGTAACTAAATATTTAAATAGAACCCTGATACCAACAGTTAAGTACCTCAACATAGTTCGATTCTTGTAACTTTGGATTTTGTCAAGTAAAGACATTTTACTACCTTCCTGTTTAATATCAAATCTAAAATTAAAAAGCTTTTTTGAATTATATTCGAGATTTTTGTTTTTTGAGTCCATCAGACTAAAGTAGATTTGGAGGGATTGAATGTATAATTTGTTGTTGTCATACAATATAGAATTAAAATTTAAAGACTGCATATTAGCTAAATTATAAGTAATATAGAGACATAGATAAGATAATCATGAAAGCAGCCGTATTTGAGGGAAATGGAAGGTTGGTGGTAAAAGAAGTGCCTGACCCAAAAATTGAGGATAAAGTTGTTCCAAAAAAGTACAAAGAAGAAACATTGAAAATTAGAAAGGAAGAACAAGTCTTGCTAAAGGTGTTAGCTGCTAGCATTTGTGGAACAGATATTCATATTCTAAATGTTCCACCGGGACATCCCGCAACACTTGGTGTGATCTTAGGACATGAATATGTAGGAGAAGTGTTAGAAATTGGAGATGAAGTTAAAAATGTAGAAATAGGAGATAGAGTAGTTGTTGATCCAAACATAAAGTGTGGAGTTTGTTGGTACTGCCGAAATGGATTTCCTAATATGTGTAGAGATATGACTACTTTGGGGATCTTTTGTGATGGGGGATTTGCAGAATACAACATTGCTCCTGCAAAGCAATTGTTTTCAATCCCTTCCGACATGGATGTTGAAAAGGCTATATTTTTCGAGCCCTTAAGCTGTGCTGTCCACGACTGGGAAAAGGTTAATCTAAAAGTAGGCGAATCTATTCTGATCTTTGGTGCCGGCCCTATAGGGTGCTGTTTTATAGAGCTTGCAAGAGTTTGTGGTGCAAATACAATCATTGTCTCTGAACCAAATCCATTTAGAAGGAAATTTGCCCAGGAGTTGGGAGCAATTGTTGTTGATCCTATGAACGAAGATCTATCTAGGATTATTTATGAACTTACTGGTCATGGAGTAGATGTAGCCATTGATGCTTGCGGTGTGCCAGAAGTAATTAACCAGGCAATAGATTACGTGAGACCTGGAGGAAGAATCTCTACTTTTGGTCAACAAAATATAAATGCCTTTGCAGATAAGGTAAGTTTTACTAAAGTCACTGATAAAGAACTCACCATCTTCGGCTCCTACATAGCTTCTAGAAGCTTTGATCAAACTATAGAGTTTTTAAAAAGAAACGATGTCAATTTGGGAAAGCTTATCACCCATAGAATTACATTAGATGAAATTAATAAAGGTATTGATTTAATGAGAAAAGGTGAGGCAATGAAGATAGTCGTTTATCCATTTAAGGGTTGAGAATATGTTGGCTGCAATCTTACATGCAAAATGGAATCCAAAGCCGGAATACAAACCTACGCCAAAGGATATAGAAGGAAAATTAACATACTTAGGCAACCTCGTATGGAGATATCCAGAGTTAAAATTAGTGGAAAAAGATGTTCCAAGCATAAAGGAGGATGAAGTTTTAATTAAAGTAAAAGCATGTGGGATATGTGGGTCTGACATTCACATGTGGGAAAGCTTTGAAGATGGTTACATTAAATATCCAGGCTTAACTGCATTTCCAGTAGTGATTGGCCATGAATTTTCAGGAGAGATAGTTAAAGTCGGAGAAAAAGCCATCTCCCCTCTCGGAAAAAAGTTTGAGATAGGAACTCCCGTAACTAGCGAGGAAATGATTTGGTGTGGGATGTGCAGGCATTGTAGGGATGGATTTCCAAATCACTGTATGAATTTAGAAGAATTAGGGTTTAGTAGGGATGGTGCAATGGCAGAGTTCGTTGCAGCTCCTGCAAGATGTTGCTGGCCTATTAACGAGCTTATAGAAAGATATGGAGAGGAGAAGGGATATGAGGTCGGCTCACTAATTGAACCGACATCAGTCTCATACAATGCCATGTTTGAGAGGGCAGGTGGAATAAGACCTGGAGCTTACGTAGTAATTTTTGGTGCTGGCCCCATAGGATTGGCATCTATAGCCCTAGCAAAAGCCGCTGGAGCTGTAAAGATAATAGTTTCAGAAGTCTCAGAAAAAAGGTTAGAGTTAGCAAAACTTGTAGGGGCTAATGAGTTGATAAATCCCCTAAAAGTTGAGTCTGTGGAGGACGAGATATTGGAGTTAACAAACTGTGAAGGAGCAGATATGTACGTTGAAGCAGCAGGAGCATTTGAGAGAACATGGCCAATTATAGAGAAAACCATTTGGGAAGGAGAAAAAATAAATTCGAAAGTTGTTGCGATAGGAAGGGCTGTTTCTCACGTACCAGTGTGGTTTGAAGTTTTACAAGTAAAGAGGAGTCAAATTTTTGGTTCCCAAGGACATTCCGGACATGGAATATTCCCAAGTGTAATAAGATTAATGGCTGCAGAAAAAATCGACATGACACCTATCATTACGAAGAGATTTGAGCTGAACGAAGCTTTAGATGCGATAAGATTTGCCAGTGAGAGAAAAGATGAACATGCAAAAATATTAATAAAACCTTAAATAAATTAAGTGGGATGGCAAAGATTGAAGATAAAACAGGAAAGATTTGGATAACAACTGAGCATCCAGCAATAGTATTTGAAGATAATGTAGTGGGTAGATTAAAAAAAGAAATATGGGATGCTACAAAAGAAGAAATTGAAAGAATTCTTAAAGAATATGAAATTCCGTCTCCTCCCGAATTGGGAAAGCCAAACAGTTACATACAAACTACACCACGTAAGCAACTGGTTGAAAATAGAAGAAAAAATGATATAGTGTTCATCCCAATAGGCAGTACAGAAAGGCACGGGATACATTCAATTTCAGGACATGATACCCTTCAAGTTACACAAATTTTAGAGGGGGTGAGAAGATACACAGCAAAAAAAGGTTATGCTGTAAATTTAGCATGGCCCATAACTTATGGTGCACATCCCTATCACCATATAGGGATGCCGGGAAATGTTATCTTACCAGGAAATGTTTTGAAAGAAACTCTGATTTACGTTATGCTCGGGTTTTGGAACGATGGTTTCAGAAAGCAAATCATAGTTAATAATCATGGGCACACATGGGTGTTAGAGTCCGCATTGCATGAGTTTATGTACCGTTATCAACTTCCAGGAATTTTCCAAATCTTAGATTGGCATCGTGCAGTAAGGGAGTTTTTCATTCCAACAGGACGTGAAGATAGCTTGGAATCAGATTTCATTCATGCTGGAGAAGCTGAAACTTCTTTGGGTTTGTTGCTATTTCCTGAGGGTATGATTGATATGGAAGCAGCTAAGGATGCTAAAGGAAAAAGCTATCTTCCAGAAGGTCATTTTGATTTATCTGTCGACCCATACAGACGACCTCATCGCTGGTCAGAAGGGGAAGGGCATAGTGCTATAGAAATTAAGGCCACCCCCGAAGGAAGTATAGGTAGGCCTAGTTTAGCTAGTCCAGAAAAGGCTAAGCGTCCAGTTGCAGCCATACTTAAATACCTCACATTGATAGTTGAACAAATTTTGGAAGCTTTCCCGCCAGGGAAAGTACCTCCAGTGGAAGAGGTAACTCTACGCTCCACCAAAGAGATGGAGCCATATTTGAGGGAACCAGAGAGTAAAGGTTGGAAATCGGTTTATTCGTTACCTAGAATGGACTAAAGATTGAATTTAGATTGGATCTCATCCCAAGTTGGAATTGCCTCTATGTCTCCCCTCCTTGTGCAAACTGTAGCTCCAATAACGTTCGCTATTCGCAAACTTTCCCTCATTGAGTAACCCTTTAGCCTCGAAGCAACGTATCCAGCCAAAAAAGCATCACCAGCGCCCACTGGATCAACTACTTTAACTTTCATTGCTCTTTCATGCACAACTTCATTTTTAGAACACGCATACGCATCTCTCTCTTTTGTAACCAAAGCCTCACAATTAAATCTTTTAGAAAGAAACTTACATGCATCTTTAGGTGAAAGACTTCGCCGCCATATTTGGTTAAAACCTTCGATCCCAATTTTTACCAAGTCAACTTCCTTGGCAATTTTTTCAAATACTTTTCTAGCCTCACTAACACTTCTCCATAAGACCTTTCTCCAATTAACATCAAAGGAGATTTTAAGCTCAAAATCGTGGGCATACTCTATTGCTTTGAAACAAGCCTCACTACAAGAATCGCTTAACGCAGGTGTAATTCCCGTAAGATGGAGCCATCTCGAATTTTTGATATATCTCTTTTTTATATCCCTTGGTGACAGCTTAGATGCTGCCGACCCTTTACGGTAGTATTTTACAACACTCTCTCCTTCTTTAGGGTGCCATATAAAGTAAATACCTGTGGGTGCTGATGGATCGAACTTTACTTGAGAGACATCTACTCCATTTTCTTTTATAACTTGTACAATATACCTCCCAAATCCATCTTTTCCCAATCTTGAGATCCAACCCGCTTTAAGTCCCATTCTTACAACACCAACGGCAAAGTTTGATTCAGCGCCTGCTGCGTGCTGCTCCCATTCTCTTACTGTTTCAAGGGGTCCTATCGTTTTTGCATTCAGTTGGATCATACTTTCTCCAAGTGTTACAACGTCAAGTTTCATAATCTTTCCACTTCTAAAATTTTCCTCAATTCTTTTAAAAATTCTTCACCTTCTTCTGGAGTAAAATTTATGAATGGCTTTCTTACATCTCCTCCAGATATGTTTCTAATTTCTAATGCTTTTTTTATGCTCCTTATTGAACCTTTTTCTTTTAAAAAACTCCTTACTCTATTTATCTTCATCTGAAGTTCGGATGCTTTCTCCAATTTACCCTCCCTCACGAGAGAATAGATTTTCTTAATAGCCTCTGGTAAAAAGTTTGCAATGGCAGATATACAACCCTTATATCCAATCTTTAATCCAAAATCAATCAGGGAATCTGTTCCAACCATAAGCGATACTTCTTTTAATTTCAACAACTCCTTTAATCTATTTTTATCCGTAGTGGACTTTATTGCTGCTATCTTCACCTCATTCACCAATTTTTCCATATCATCTAAGGAAAGAATAATTCCAGTATATTTTGGTATTTCATAAATTAATAAAGGGAGCCCTGTTTTTTCAATCTCTTTGTAATATAGGAGAATGGATTCAAAATCCCATTTGTAATAATAAGGTGTCACAGCTGCAAGAATCGTTGCCCCACAATCTTTTGCAAAATCTGCAAGGTACTTGACTTCTTTTAGATTAGTTCCACCTACATGGGGAATAACTTTAAAATTCTCGGTTTGCTTTTCCAAGGCAGTTTGAATAAGAAGTTCCCTTTCATCGAGAGAAAGAGAGGGGAATTCCCCAGTAGTCCCACAAACTAATACTCCATCAATTCTTCCTTTTAGAAATTCCAATAATTGCAAGAACGAAGTGCGATCAACTCCATCCTTTTTAAATGGTGTTACCGTTGCACAAAAAACCCCTTCGATCATGCAGTAATCCCTATCCTCTCAATCGAGAATTCGTAGTGTTTTGTCTTTTCTGCACGAGTTAATTCACCATTTGCAACACTGATGATTTTTTCAATGATTTTTTTCCCACCCTCTTCTAAATTTCCGCTCTCCAAAATAAAACTCAGATCGACATCTATGGCATCCCGAAGTTTATTGCAAGTTAAAGGATTTCCACAAATTTTTATTACAGGTGAGACTGGGGAGCCTAAATAAGTTCCACGACCTGTAGTAAAGAGAATTTCGTGACAACCACCTGCAACTAACCCACTTACACATTGAACATCATAACCTGGTGTGTCCATGAAGAAAAGACCTTTTCCTTTTGGTTTCTCACCATAATCCAAACAACCAGAAAGTCCAAAACTACCGGCTTTTTTTATTGCCCCCAATGATTTCTCTTCAATAGTAGTTATACCACCTTCTATGTTTCCTAAAGATGGTTGTGAGCCTACCCAGTCAACACCTGCTTTTGAAGCTTCTTCTATAGCTCTTTTAATCCTCCTTAGGAAGTCCTCCCTCACAGCTTTATTTTTTGTTCTCCTAGCAATAATGTGCTCTGCGCCAACAACTTCCAATCTTTCACCGAAAATTACAGTTCCTCCAGATTCTATAAGGAAGTCTACAGCCTTCCCAACTGCAGGATTCGATATTAAGGCTGAAGAATAGTCAGAAGCTCCACACTTGACTCCAATAACAAGTTCGTCAATTGAAAATTTCTCTTTTCTTTGTACAAGAGATTTTTTAACTTTTTTGATTATTTCTACCCCCTTATCTACAACTTTAGCCTCACCATGCTCTTGAATAAGTAGAGAGTCGCATTCTCTACCCTTTCTTTTAATTTCATCTGCAAGCTTGTGTGCATCAAACTGCTCACATCCTAGCCCAATAA
>QMZD01000090.1 GCA_003662985.1 Archaeoglobales archaeon
CTTGAACTGTATCGCCTGATGATCGATCAAAGCCCTTCCGAAGGCCTTTCTCTCCTTGGCATACTGCAAGGCTCTTTCATATGCCCCTATCGCAATTCCCAAGTGGAGTGCCCCTATTTTTATCCTGCTTTCGTTGAAAAATCGCATTAGCTGATAGAAACCCCTGTTTTCCTGGCCTATTAAATTCTCCTTGGGTATCCTCACGTTCCTAAGTACAACCTCACTTGTATCATGACAGTGCATTCCCATCTTTTCGATAAAGTTCGCTTGGTACCCTTCCCTGTCGGTCTCAACAAGGAAAGCAGATATGCCGCGATGGGGAGGTGAGACTTCGGGATCCGTTTTTGCAAGCACCACAGTGTAAAGCCCTACTTTACCGTTGGTTATGAACTGTTTTGTTCCATTCAGTACCCACTCATCACCCTCAAGAACAGCTCTCGTCCTCAAAGCAGCTACGTCCGTACCACAGTCCGGTTCGGTTATCGCTATGGCAGAAGGCCCATCCCCTTTTGGAACTCTTGCCATAAAGTTCTCTTTCTGCTCTTCCGTTCCAAAGTGAAGAAGCATAGGCACGCCTAGGGTTGCAAGGTCAATTGCTGAACCAATTCCAGAATCCGCTCTACAGAACTCCATGCTTATTATAGCCTCAGCAATGCAGTCCATACCCGCTCCGTTGTATTCTTCAGGAATGCTTGCTCCAATAAATCCAAGTTTTGCTGCCTTCCTGTAAATTTCCATTGGATACTCTTTTTTTTCATCGTACTCCCTTCCGTAGGGCATTATCTCCTTCTCTGCAAACTCTCTTACCGAATCCTGGATCATCTTGTGCTCCTCATCAAACTCGAAGTTCATCTTCGACTCTCCTGAAATTCTTTTTAAGTTCTCAAGTTTTTTAAGTCTTAGCCTATTAAGCCTTTACAAGCTTAAATACAGGAACTACCCTCCTCTTTTTGTCTGGATAAAACATCTCCGTAGGATATTCTTTTCCTTCAACCACCACTTCTTCTCCTATAAGGTCCTGGCCTATTTCGTCCGCATTCTCGATCTCAATTCTTCCGACTATCCATGGTCCCTCTTCCAGCTCAACCATCGCGACGGTATAGGGTACCTCCTTGTCATATCCAACTGGTGCGACGTAGGTGGTTGTGAACGTAGTAATTCTCCCCCTTCCAGACAGCTCAACTCTTTTAACGTTTCTGCTCCCACAACTATCACAGACAGCCTTTGGGGGACATGTGTAAGCTCCACAGTCGGAGCATTTAAGGCCGAGAAGCTTTCCTTCGAGCAGAGCATCGAAATACTCCTTAAAGCTTATCACGTCCGTCATGTTTTACCCTCCTACTTTCTCCTGTGAATTCCCAGGATTATGTTGACGAGAGTTCCAAAATCCCCTCCAAGCGTATCCGTTATGCAAATTTCGGCATCTTTAACTTGGTTATACTTGAACTCGTTCCTTAGCTGTTTCACTGCAGCATATACCTGAGATGTGCCCGTAGCCCCGACAGGGTGCCCCTTTCCAATTAGCCCACCATCCGGGTTTATCGGTATGCTTCCACCAACCCAAGTCTCACCTTCTTCAACCGCATCAGCTCCCTTTCCGTATTCAAAGAAACCCATAGCCTCGCTTGCGATTATTTCAGCTATGGTGAAACAATCGTGGATCTCAACGAAGTCGATATCTTTTGGGGTCACCTTCGCCTCTTTGTACGCCATTTCAACTGAAATCTTCCTTGGAATCGCTTTAATCATGTCCTCTTTCTGTCTGAATAACCCTCCAGCACCTGATTGACCCGTGCCAAGAACGTAAACCGGGTTATCGATGACATCTTCGGCAAAATCAGCTGAAGCTATGATGGCAGCACTCCCCCCATCTGTCATCGGACAGCAATCGAATAGCGTCAGAGGGGAGCAAATCACTTTTGAATTTAGCACATCCTCTACCTTGAGATCGCCAAACTTGTTATAAAACTGAGCCTTAGGATTTATCGCCCCGTACTTGTGGTTTTTGATGGAAACATGAGCCATTTTCTCATGTAGTTTCTCCATGGGAATCTCGTACTTCTTTGCATATAGCCTCGCTGCCAAAGCAAAAACTCCGGGAAAAGTTAAGCCGGCAGTCATCTCATGCAAACCATCTACTGCTGTTGCCAAAGCTCTCGTGCCAATGGCAGTTCCGGCATTGTACAGCCTTTCTGAGCCTCCTACAGCGACACAATCGTAGATGCCATGCGCGACGGCGAGATAAGCTTCTCTGAAAGCGACGCTTGAGCTTGCACATGCAGCTTCATATCTTCTGGCCGGAATCCCCTTCAATCCAATTTCATCAGAAATGAAGCCTGAAAGGTTGGCTGAGCCGTCTGTCATTTCTCCCACAAAGTTTCCGTAGTATATCGCTTGAATATCTTTTAGTTCTATGTTTGATTCGTTAAATGCCTCGTAAAAAGCCTCTGCGAATAGATCAATGAGGCTTTTGTCTGGATGATGTCCAAATTTTGTTTGTCCAACTCCAAGAACAGCTACATCTCTTTTTTCCACGGTAATACCTCCTCATGGCTTGATTTTTAATAATTTTAAGATTCTCAATTGATAACACTTTCGATTTTTTCTTTGGAAAAGAAATAAAATAAAAGATTTGAAAATGGAAAACAAAAACAAAGAGGAAAATGAATGAGACTATTGAGGCCAGAGTCCTCTCGCTTCATGGGCCTCAGCAACTCTTTTCAGGGCAAGCATCATTGCAGCTCTTCTCATGTCAACTCCTTTATCTTTTGAGACGCTTAGAACTTCATGCAGACTGCTTATCATTATGTCTTCGAGCTCTCTGAAAACCCTGTCAGCCTTCCAGAAATACCTTTCCAATCCCTGTACCCATTCGAAGTAGCTTACAACAACTCCACCAGCGTTGGCTAAAATATCAGGAACCACCCTTATCCCCCTCTCATTAAGAATTCTATCAGCTTCGTAGGTTATCGGAGCATTCGCAGCCTCAACAACAACCTTAGCCTTGACATCATCTGCATTCTTGGAGTTTATCACACTCTCAACCGCAGCCGGGATCAGCATGTCCACGTCTAGCTCGAGCAGTTCTTTATTTGAAATCTTATCCCCTTTGGGATAGGTTGACACGGTTTTCTCCTTTTCGACATGGCTTAGCAGTTCGTCGATGTTCAAACCATCCGCTGAGTAAGCTCCGCCGTAGTAATCGCTTACGGCCACTATCTTAAAACCAAAATCACTCAAAACCTTTGCTGCAATGCTTCCGACGTTTCCAAAACCCTGGATTGCTACGTTTGTAGGCTTACCGAAAACCATCTTTGCGATCTCTCTTGTAATTATCGCCACACCTCTGCCTGTTGCCTCTTTCCTGCCCTCCGATCCTCCTATGCACTTCGGTTTCCCAGTGACAATTCCCGGAACCGTGTACTGGTTGACCATGCTGTAGGTGTCCATTATCCACGCCATCACCTCTTCATTCGTATTTAGATCTGGAGCCGGGATATCTCTTTCGGGGCCGATTAGAGGCCTAATCATCTCGGTATATCGTCTAGTCAATCTCATCAGCTCCTTTCTTGTCATTTCCATGGGGTTGCAGGCTATCCCACCTTTTGCACCGCCGAAAGGAATGTTCACCACAGCGCATTTCCATGTCATTAGAGCCGCCATTGCGATCATCTCTTCAAGCGTCACGTCAGGATGATACCTTATTCCTCCTTTGTAAGGCCCTCTACTTCCATTATACTGAACCCTGAATCCGGTGAATACCTTAACCTCTCCATTCTCCATCTCAACGGGACAGGAAACTACAACAGCCCTTTCCGGAAATTTCAGCTTGGCAACGGTGTTTTTGCTAAGCTTCAAGAGTCTTGCAGTCTCATCAATTTGCTTGTGTATGTCTTCCAATAATCCGCGCTTATCAAAAATGCTGTCCACCATATTTAAACCTTGACTAAATAAGGGTTACTTAATCCTTTTGGTCTGATATTCAGCTTGTGTGACTTTATTTGATCTGTCGTTTTCACCTAAAAACACGTGCTCCCTTAAAAATTTCTTAAAATTCGAGATTTTTCAGTTAAATTTCATGAAGATAATTTTTGTTAGGATGAATCTAAACAAAGAAAAGAATTTATAAACCTTGAATGGGTTAAATAACTTAAGGTTTAAATAGGTGGTGTAATTGAGGAGCAGAGAGATTTATGAAAGAGGATTAGAAATCATACCTAAGGCAGCACAGACGGGATTGAGAAGTGAAACCCACTATCCTGAACCTTTCGTTCCTGAAACGGCATACGGATGCAAAATAAAGGATGTAGATGGCAGAATTTACACGGACTATCATCTAGCGTTTGGCCCGATCATTTTAGGCCATAACCATCCGGAAGTAAATGAGGCCGTGAAAGAGCAGATGGACAAGGGTGTGCTTTTCGGGGCTGGATTATGCGAGCTGGAGGTTGAGGTGGCTGGAAAACTGATCGATTTGATTCCATCTGCAGAAATGGTGGACTTCGTCAACTCGGGTACGGAGGCAACTTATCATGCGATAAGGCTTTCCAGAGCTTACACCGGCAGGGAGAAAATCGTAAAATTCGAAGGCTGCTATCATGGTTGGCATGACTACGTTGCTTTCAATGTAAATCCTCCTCCCGATAAGGTGGGAAAGATCTATCCGCATTCCAAAGGAATTTTAAAAGCCGCATACGATACAACTCTGGTAGTACCATTTAACGACAGTGATGCCTTTAAGGAGTTGATGGCAGAACATCACGATGAAATAGCGGGAGTCATACTTGAACCAATTCCCCACAGTGTGGGGGCGATTATACCTAAAAAAGAGTTTTTAAAGACGTTGAGGAAAGAGACAAAAACCTATGGCAGCTTATTAATCTTCGATGAGATAATCACAGCCTTCAGGCACAACATCCATGGGGTTCAGGAGGAATTCGGTGTCATTCCAGACTTAACAACGATCGGTAAATCCATGGGCAACGGCTATCCAATTGCAGCAATTGTCGGTAGGAGAGAGATAATGTCGATGGTCCACAACGGTGTTCTGGTTTCGGGAACCTACAGCGGCCATCCGTCTGGCCTTGCGGCAACAAAGAAAACAATTGAAGTCATCGAGAGGGACAATGTCATAGATCACATCACAAAACTCGGAGAAGAATACAGAAAGGCTTTAAACGATCTGATAGCTGACACAAACGTTACCGCTAGAGTAGTGGGCTATAAGTCGATATTTGCAATTCAGTTTGCTGAAGGGGAGGTTGTAGATTACTCATCGATTGCTAGAATAGACAAAGAGAAATTCAAGCGATTTGCAGCGGAAATGAGGAGAAGGGGGATATTTTTCACTCCCAATCCGATGAAGAGATGTCATCTCAGCTTTAGCCATACTGAAAAAGAGATGAACGAGTTTCTGGATGCAGCAGCCGAAGTTCTTAGTATTTTTGCTTAGAAGTTGAGGTTAAAATTCTTTCAATTTTTGGCTACATCTAATCCCGGACCGAATTATTATCCCAAAATTTTTTAATTCTTGGATAAGTTAGAGGCCTAATGAAATCAACAATTGATAATCCAATTCTCTACAACATTCTCAGAGTTCTTGCCAATTCTGATATGCCTCTAGGAGCAAAAACCATAGCAGAAAAGCTTGAGGAAAAGGCAATTACCGTGAAGAAGGACACTATACAATACTATTTAAGAGTTCTGGATCAAGCAGGGCTGACAAAAAAAGTGGGCTTAGCAGGGAGGGTTATATCCAGCAAAGGTGTTGAAGAGCTCCGGAGAGGGATGCTTAAAGAAAGAATAGGTTCCTTCATTGAGCGGCGTGAGGAGTATGCATATCAATCGGATTTGGATATTCATGCGAGGAAAGGACTTATAAGTCTTAATGTGGGCGTGATTGACAAATCTGATCTTGATAAGTCCCTAGAACTGATAAAGGAATGTTTGGACGCTGATTTGGTTATAAGTCCTCTAATTAAGATTTACAGGAAATCAACTAATCGTATAAAGCTATCCGAGGATAAGGTGGGTATAGGCCTTGTTAGCACGTCTGTTATCGATGCTGCTTTTATCAATTCGAAGATAAACACATTTCCAACCTTTGCCGGTGTCGTGCAGTACATGGACTACAAACCCGTTCGTTTTACCCATGTAATATCCTACATCGGTTCTTCTATCGATCCCATTGATCTTTTTATTAAAAGCGGGTTGTGCAACGTCAGTGGAGTTGTGAAACGTGGTTACGGAGTTGTTCCGGCAGACGTTCGTGAAATACCGGCTGTGGCTAGAAAAAAGGCCGTTGAAGTTACTGACAAGTTGGAGGAGGCGAAGATAAATGGTGTGCTTCATATAGGAGAAGCCAATGAAGACGTACTGGGTGTACCTGTAAACAATTACAGGGTTGGAGTCGTAGTTATTGCCGGTTCGACAGCCCTTGCTTATCTGAAAGAACGCGGAATTGACGTTGAAATAAGAATCCTTGCAGGATTTGAGAGATATGAAAATTTGGAAAGCATAGACAAATATCTATAAACTACAAAACCATTTAGATCTTACAGATCAGTATAGAGCCATACGTACAAAGTTTTAAAAGCGGTTTTGCCGATTTTAATCAGATTCTCAACAATTAATAAATCTTATATACCGGTAAAAGTTTAAAGGTTCTTAAAATGGTGGTGGTTGAATGAAAGCAAAATTAAAATGTCTAATACCAATTTTTGTAATAGCAGCTCTGGTCTTCGCTGGCTGTGCCCAGCAAGAAAAACCAAAGGCGACACCCACTCCAACACCAGCTGGTGCGAAAATACCGAAAGAGGATGGTAAATACGTTATTACTATCTACACTGGCTCGGGGCCTGGCAGTGTTTACTTCGCCGTGGGATCGATGTTTGCTAAAGTTCTGAACAAGAAGAGCAATCTTATTGCTGCAAAAGGTGTTACAAGCGGTGCGAGTGTCTCA
>QMZD01000091.1 GCA_003662985.1 Archaeoglobales archaeon
ACTGGAGTGAGATTGCTAATTGTTATTTCTGGTTTTTAAGCTAAATTTTATCAAAAGGATTGCGGTGAAGGTTAGCAGAACCGTAAAGATTGCCACATACCTTATATTTTTCTCCGGAATGTAAGGGTGCGTTCCAACAACATAATCGAAAAAGTCGTTTATCAGCAACCATGAAAATGTAATGGCCAAACCCCTCTCACTAATGGATGAAATCGTGTTTTTGAGGGGTATCGCTTCCAAAACCAGGAAGAGGTGGGTTACGAAGATTCCAGAATAGAGCAAATATCTCTCCGGGGCGAAGAAGTAATCTCGATGATACATCAGGATCGCCATGGTCCATATACCATATTTTACCATGTTCGCTGAGGCGAAGAAGGTGAAGTCATCATTCTTCTTTTTAGAATAAATCAAAAGGGCTACTATTACAAAGAAGAAAGTTGCATTGGGACAATCCGTTATAAGGGGCCAGAAAAGTGGGTTGCTGGCCATCAGCTGGAATCTGTAATAGTACCATCCGTAAATCGTGCCCGCTAAATTGATGACTATCAGAAGTTTGATTAGATTCTGATGTCTGCTTTGAAAAAGATTTGCAAGCTCGTTTGCGAGTTCATAAATCTCCAGCCTGACTTTTTCCAGAGTACACGACAACAAAACCAGTTTTATGGAGAAAAGAAAAATATTTCGGTTCCAAGCGTTTTGGTTGGCAACTCGATTAAGCTTTTAGCAGGCTAAACGATCTTTTCAACTCTCACAACCTCCAATTCCTTTCCTAGGCCAGATATAATAACCTGTAAACTTCTGATTCCACTTTGAATGTTATGAAAACGTGATCTGGATCTAAACCTTTCTTTCCGCCTGCATACATCACATATTTAACGATACTAACTTCAAAATCTCTTCCATTTAAAATCTTTTTAACAGATGAGTTATTCAGTGCTATCGCAAGAAATCTTCGTTTCTCTTCTTCCGTTACCGTTTCCTCCTTTATTTCTTTTTTCCAAAGATTTCTTTCAGCATGTGTTTGTAAATCTACAATTCCATTCTTTTTCAGGTCATATTTCAACCGAATATCACCATTCGGTGTATTTGCAATATAGACTTCCAAAATCGACCCATCTACAATGTAATCCACTATCTGATAGTCATCTCCTACCACAAATCTTAGATCCCATCTTTCCAAGATCTTCCGAACGACGGTAATGTTAACTTCCTTAAACTGAACTTTGCTGTTTTCTTCATCTATTTGATTTTCTTTGAATGTTTCTTTAGGATGGCAATTGCAAAATAAATTTGAAACTCCGAAAATAACTATTATTGACATTATCAATACTAATCCAATAATTACGTACTTCTCATGTTATCTCCCTTTTATTAGGAATCTTTGTTTAACTGATCTTTTTAAATCGTCTTCAACCGTTTTGTTTAAGCTTTGACATCATCTTTTAAATTAATTTTTTTGAGTATTTACCCAGTTAGACTAGGATTTATCTCTTATTTTCTTTTCTACAAAACCACTGAGCCGATTAGATGACCCTAAGAAGGATTTTAGTAATTTTATCAAAATTTCATCAATTTCATCGATATCCAAAAAATCGGGCAAAGGTATTTATATACTTTTTATAATGCCCTATTGGGTGAATTAAAATGAGAGATTTTAAGATAAAGATTGAAAATGTCGTGGCTTCTACTCAAATTGGTGAGAATATCGACTTAAACAAGATAGCCAGGGAGATTAAGGATGCAGAATATAAACCAAAGCAGTTTCCTGGACTCGTTTTGCGAACCAAGGATCCAAAGGCTGCAGCCTTGATATTCAGAAGTGGCAAGGTTGTTTGCACAGGCTCGAAGAGCGTTGAGGATGCAAATCGAGCTGTTAGGCAGGTTGTCAAGATCATAAATAAGCTTGGAATCGATGTTATCCTTGAACCTGAGGTTAAGGTTCAAAATATCGTTGCTTCAGCCGACTTGGGTGTTGATTTGAATCTGAATGCCATAGCAATAGGTCTCGGACTGGAGAACATTGAGTATGAGCCAGAACAGTTTCCAGGACTTGTTTACAGGTTGAACAGGCCAAGAGTTGTAGTTCTGATCTTCGGATCTGGAAAGATGGTTGTTACAGGCGGAAAAGGCCCTGAAGATGCCAGGGTTGCCGTGGAAAAAATTGCAGATGAGCTTTCCGCCTTAGGTTTAATGTGATTCGATTTGTGATTTGTTCAAAATTTGTGCCATCTCCTCTTTTTCGTTATTTTGGTTATTTTAGCATTTGAGTTTTTGGTTTTTGGATTTGGTCTGAGTTCTTGGCTGGGTTTAACGATTTTATAGTGATCTAAATGAACAAACAAACTTAAATTGGTCCTTTACAATTTTCAAACAGATCCATGTAATAACCGGGCCTTATCTCGTATCTTCCCTCAAGCTCACAGTTTTTGAATAGTGGAGCATTTACTTCAGACGTCACATAATAATCAAATTTTCCATAGAGTCTGCTCGAAAAGGGCATGTTTATGTGCCTCAGGTACCAAGGCAGAGGCCAGTAATCGTTGTGAGTTTCGAAAACTAAGCCATGAACGCCTGATTTTTCCCTTTCAATTATTTTGTTGGCAAGTTCAACGGCTGATGGCTGGACTTGGATGTAGATTAAGCCTTCAGAGGCGTCATTGTAATTTATGTATGTGATGTGAAGAGACGATGCCAGATATATCACGGCTAGGAAAACGAGAGCGGCTCTGAAACCTCTGTTTCTCCACGAGGTGATCACATCTTTGAGCATCAAAGAGGAGAAGAGTGCCATAGGAGCGACAAGATGAACTAGAAGCCACGGGACTTTATGGGAAAGCACCTGATATGCAACAAGCGTTGTGAGAAGCCAGTAGGCGGAGAAAAATTCAATCTTCGTGGCTTCCTTTTCTCTGAGTTTTCTATAAAAAACTGGAATTGATGCAATTGAGAGCGCTACAGGAAGAAACTCGTACCTCAAAAGCAGGCCAGCATAGTATAAAGCTGGTTTGGCATGATCCTTGCTCGCATGCATCGTGAACCAATGTTCAACAGCTCCAAAGGTTGCCCTCCTGAACCCATCGATGTCTGAAAATCCGGCTGTGTAGAGGGTAGAGAATATCGAGAAGAAAATTAAAGATGAAATTAAAACCATCCTGACCTTCTGAGCGTCCCATTTAAGAAGTTTAGTTTTGAGGTACTTCAATTTCTCGGTGTATAAACCGTAAAAAAGAGCGAACGAAGTTAGAATCCCGATGTAAATGTATGAATTCTCCTTGGAACACACCATTATCGCGAGGAAAAGCGATGCAAGATAAGCATAACTCTCCTTATTCGACTTAATCGATTCAATCTCTTCAACCTCTTCAGCCTCACCGAATCTAAAATAGCAGTAGATGACCACCAAAAATGATGCTAAAACCGTAATATCATTTCTCAGATACCGAGAATAGTAAAGGATTGATGCCGAAAAAAGGAGAATGAATAGGAAAACGTAAACCCCATCACCCAGCCATCTTCTATATTTGGTTGCAAAATAAATCACTATGAAGCTGAACAAAACGGGAAGAAATCTGGAAGTTAGATCTGAGTCGCCGAAAAGCCGGAATATGCCAGCGGTAAAAAAGTAGAGAAAAGGACCATGAAAAGCTGGATCATAGGTGTAGCGATGATTTTCCAGCAAATCGTATGCCAGCCATGCGTGCACGCTTTCATCATGATCCATCGGCCTTGCATCTAAGAAAGCTAACCTCGTAACTGCAGTTATGATGAGAACTAACACTATCACTTTTTTATCCATTGATGAGGGGAGTAGAAGGCTATTGAAAAAATTTTTGGAATGGCTTAAATGGCTTAATTCAATCTTAATTCACCATCCTTAATTCAATCCATTAACGAATTTGAGTTATTAAAATTCGGGCCTAATTCCTAAATTCCTAATTTCCAATAAGAATTAAGTACCCATCCACCAAAATTTTGTTAATGCAAACAAAAACCCTCAAAACCCCAAAAACCCTAAAGGATCTTAAGGGATACCAGATAGTTGGCAACCACTCAGCCGTAAAGACATGTCTGTGGCTCAAGAAATCATTGAAAGATGAGGGATTCTGCTATAAACAGAAGTTCTATGGCATATCAAGTCATCGCTGCCTGCAGATGACCCCAGCCTTAAAATGCAATCTAGGCTGCATTCATTGTTGGCGTCCCCTTGATCTACTCCCCGAGATAAAAGAGTGGGATGAGCCAAAGTTCATTGTCGAGGAAAGCATAAAAGCCCAGAGAAGGCTTCTGAGCGGATTTTTTGGAACGAAAGGTGTTAACATGGAAAAGCTAAGGGAGGCTCAAGAGCCAAACCAGGTTGCCATAAGCCTGATTGGAGAGCCTACACTTTATCCAAGAATCGATGAACTCGTTGAAGAGTTTAACAAGCGGGGAATGACGACTTTTCTCGTTACGAATGGAACGAACCCAAGGGCTGTTGAGATTGCAGATCCTTACCAGCTTTACATCAGCCTTACCGCTTACGATGAGGAGAGTCACAAGTCTCTAAACAGGCCTAAAGGAAATTTATGGGACAAAATAAACGAATCCCTTAAAATCATATCGGAAAAAGATGGCAGAACCGTTTTGAGGTTAACTCTCATAAAAGGCTTGAACATGAAACCAGAGAAGTTTGCCCCATTAATTGAGAAGGCATCTCCAAAATTTGTTGAGGCTAAAGCTTACATGCACCTCGGTCATTCAAGATTCAGGCTTGAAAGGGATGCTATGCCGAGCCACGAGGAGATCAGGAAGTTTGCAGAAAGCCTTGAAAAGATATCAGATTACAGGATATCAGATGAGTCCCCGATTAGTAGGGTGGTACTTCTAGAGAGGGGTTAACCCGAATAAGTTGAAGAAATGGCGGAACAATAACCCCATAGCTTTATTTTTCCAACTTGGTAGAAAAAGTATGATTCTAGTTAGATTTCTGATCTAATTCACTAAAAGCTATATTACTACAGCGGTCATTACAAAACCAGCCATTCCAGTCATCACAAAATTACCACTTAAACCATCAACACAATCCAAATCCCAAGAATTATATTGCCTAAAGGAGAGGCTTAAGCATGAATGTTGATTCTTATTTCGATTCTGATTTTGAAAAGCAACTTGAAACTATCAGGAAAAAGCTTGACGAGATTGATAATGCAAGAGAGGAGCTTTTAAGGCTTTCTAGAGAGTTAAGACGAAAATCAACTCTGGCGATATCAAATGTACACATCGGAAACGTCGAGGAAGCGAAGAATTTGCTTGAGAAGGCAAAAGAGATACTTCAGAAGATTGATGCTTACAAGCAATCTGAGATCTACTATCCAATCACAAGAGACTCCATGCAGGAGTTCGTTGAGGCTGTGGTGTTTCTCAAAACAGTCAACGAAAAGAGGCTTAAAATCCCGAGTTTTGATGTCGATATTCATCCTTCTTCTATCCTAACAGGAATGGCGGATGTTGTCGGTGAGCTAAGAAGATACATCCTCGATTTGCTAAGAAAATCCGAGATTGAGGAGGCTGAGAGGTTAGTAAAAATAATGGAGAGGATATACTTCAGCTTGGTTTCTTTCAACTACCCGGATAAAATAGTTCCAGGACTGAGGGGCAAAATCGACATGATGAGGCTTTCCCTTGAAAGAACTAAATCTGATCTAATCTCAGCCATGCTCATAACCAAATTTGAAGAATGAAAATGAAATTCATATTCGCCAACAAAATTGTTAAGTAGACTATTTTATAATTAAAGATTATGATTGAACTCGGCAAAGAGCAGTTGGATATAAAAAAAGCAGCTAGAGAATTCGCGGAAAATGAAATTCCAAAATATTCCAAAGAATGTGATGAAAAGGAGGAGTTTCCCTGGAAATTATGGAAGGACTCATGCAAACAGGGATTTGTTGGAGTTTTTATCGATGAAGCTTATGGCGGGCAGGGATACGGCTATCTTGAAAATGCACTGATATGGGAGGAGTTCCACAAGGTAGATCCGGGCTGTGCCTTCGCAGCCCTCGGAACGACTATAGGGGCTGAAACTTTGCTCGTTAACGGGAGCGAAGAGCAGAAGGAGAATTTTCTGCCTCCGCTCGTTAAAGGGAAAGCTATAATGGCGATAATGATTACAGAACCCCAAGCTGGGAGTGATGTTGCAGGAATAAGAACTAGGGCTGAGAAAAGTGGGAACCACTGGATAATAAATGGGACGAAGACATTTTCCACCAATGGATCGATCGCAGATTATGCGATTGTTCTATGCAGAACGGAGGAGTCAGGCGAGAGGCATAGAAGGTTCAGCACGTTCATTGTTGATTTAAAGGAAGATGGTGTCAAAAGAAGAAAGCTCACTGGAAAACTGGGGATGAGAGCCAGCGATACGGCAGAAATAAGCTTCGATAACGTTCATGTGCCCGAGGAGAATTTAATGGGGGCCCAAGGCAGAGGATTTTATCATATAATGGACTTTTTCAACAGAAGCAGAACATGGGTAGCAGCTCAGGCTGTAGGAGCAGCGCAGGGAGCTTTGGATTTTGCCATCAACTACTCGAGAGAAAGAGAGGCCTTTGGCAGCAGAATCGCGTCTTTTCAAGCGATCCAGTTTAAAATCGCTGAGATGGCTACAAAACTCGAGGCGGCGAGGTGTCTCACATACAAAGCTTCCTACATGCTAGATAAGGGAGAGATAAACCCCGTTTTTTCAGCAATGGCCAAATGGTATTCGGCGAAAATTGCCGTTGAGGTCGTGGATGAGGCTTTGCAGATCCATGGAGGTATCGGTTATTTCAGCGATCATCCGATTTCAAGGTTTTATAGAGATGTTAAGGCGATTGAGATCTATGAAGGGACGAAAGAGATCGAGAAATGGTTGATAGGGAGGAGGATTCTTGGTGCAAAATAATATTGGAATAC
>QMZD01000092.1 GCA_003662985.1 Archaeoglobales archaeon
AAAGAGGGACAGACCGGATTGAGCACAGCATTCGACTTTCCGACTTTGATGGGGCTTGACAGCGATGACCCGTTATCGGATGGAGAAGTAGGAAAGGTTGGAGTTGCGATAGACACCCTTAAAGATTTCCAGATCCTCTTCGATGGTATCCCCCTTGATAGGGTTTCAACCTCTTTCACGATAAATCCGCCCGCAGCGATAATTCTTGCGATGTATACTGCAATAGGCGATGCTCAAGGAGTTCCAAGAAACCAGCTGAGGGGAACGATCCAGAATGATATGCTTAAAGAATTCCACGCCCAAAACACCCTCGTTCTGCCTCCGGAACCATCCGTAAAGATAATAACCGACATATTTGAGTGGGGTGTGGAGAACGTTCCAAAATTCAATCTCATAAGCATAAGCGGTTACCATATCAGAGAAGCAGGCTCAACAGCGGTCCAGGAGCTCGCTTTCACAATTGCAGATGGAATGGCTTACGTTGAGGCTGCGATAGAAAGGGGAATCGACATCGATAAGTTAGCTCCCCAGCTCAGCTTCTTCTTCAACTCCCACAACGACTTCTTTGAGGAGATAGCAAAGTTCAGGGCTGCAAGAAGAATGTGGGCAAAGATAATGCGAGATGAGTATGGGGCTAAGAATCCGCGCTCATGGTGGCTCAAATTCCACACACAAACGGCTGGATGCTCCCTCACAGCCCAGCAACCTTTGAACAATGTGGTCAGGACAACCATCCAGGCGATGGCTGCTGTGCTTGGAGGGACACAAAGCCTGCATACGAACAGCTTCGACGAGGCTTGGGCCTTGCCGAGTGAGGAGGCTGTAAGGGTAGCTTTGAGAACCCAGCAGATAATCGCATACGAAAGCGGGATCCCGAACACGATCGATCCTTTAGGAGGAAGCTACTACGTTGAATGGTTAACCGACAAAGTTGAAAAGCTTGCATGGGATTACATCGAGCGAATAAGGAAGATGGGAGAAGGAAGTATGCTCAGAGGCGTTTTTGCCGGGATAGAGAACGGATTTTTCGTAAAGGAGATCACAAATGCCGCAGCAAGATTCCAGAGAGAGGTCGAAGAGGGGAAGAGGACAATAGTTGGAGTGAACAGGTTCACAATTGAGGAAGAGCTTAAGATTCCGATCCTAAAGGTCGACCTAGAGGTACAGAGGAGACAGATAGAGAGACTTAGAAAGGTTAAAGCTGAAAGAGACAACGTTGCTGTGAAGGAGGCTCTTGATTGGTTGAGAAGTGCAGCAGAGAATGATGAGAATGTTATGGAGCCGATTCTTGAGGCTGTAAAAGCTTATGCGAGTGTTGGAGAGATTATGGGTGTTCTCAAGTCAGTATACGGAACATACAAGAAGCCGATAATCATTTAAAGGTGATTGGATGGAGAGAATGGAGAAGAAGATCAGAGTACTCGTTGCTAAGGTAGGCCTAGATGGCCATGATAGAGGAGCAAAGGTTGTAGCTAGATTTCTAAGGGATGCAGGATTTGAAGTAATTTATACAGGCCTCCACCGAACTCCGCAGGAGGTTGCCATGGCTGCTGTTCAAGAAGATGTCGATGTTGTAGGGATAAGCCTGCACAGCGGTGCACATATGACTCTTGTTCCAAAGGTTCTCAATTTCATTAGAGAGTACGGCGGTGATCCCGATGAGCTTGTAGTTTTGGTTGGAGGAATAGTTCCCGAGGATGAGTTCGATGATCTTAAAGCTTTAGGAGTTGATGGAATTTTTATCCCCGGGACCCCCATCTCTGAGATAGTTGATTTTATAAAGGAGATGGTTCCAAAGAAAAAAGGTCTTAAGGCAAAGAGCTGAGCGGGTGTAACAATGGACGTCGATGAGATAGTTGAGGGAATTCTTTCAGGCAACAAGAGGGCTCTGGCAAGGGCGATAACTTTTGTTGAAAACGATTATCCTGAGGGAAAAGAAATTCTGAAGAGGATTTTCCCAAAAACCGGGAATGCTCATATTATCGGTATCACGGGATTTCCGGGAGTGGGAAAAAGCACGATAGTCAGCAAGTTAACCCAAGAATTCAGAGCTAGAGGTAAAACGGTCGGAATAGTGGCAATAGATCCCGGCTCACCCTTTACTGGGGGTGCATTGCTTGGAGACAGGCTTAGAATGGATGGTCTTGATAGCAGCAAAAAATTATGGATCGATCCTGGAGTTTTCTTCAGAAGCATGAGCTCGAGAGGTAGGGCTGGCGGACTGGCAGCGAAAACAGGAGATGCTGTAAGACTCATGGATGCTTTTGGGTTTGACATCATACTAGTTGAAACCGTTGGAGCTGGGCAGAGTGAGGTTGATGTCATAGAGGTTGCAGACACTTCCATTGTCGCCCTTATGCCGGAGATGGGTGATGATATCCAGATAAACAAAGCCGGGATCCTTGAGATAGGGGATATCTACGTCGTGAACAAAGCAGATCTTGGAGGGGCCGATAAAACCGAGAGATGGATTAAAGCGATGCTTATGATGGATCAGGAGGCGGTAGAGATCCTTACAAAGACGACCCATGCCCAGGAATATGAAATTCAGACTGGGAAGATCTTCGATAAGATTCCAAGAGCCGGGTGGAGCCCGCCGGTGATAAAAACCGTTGCTGACAAAGGGGAAGGGATCGCAGAGCTAGCCGATGCAATAGAAAAGCATTTCGATTACCTCAAAACTTCAGGAAAACTGCTGGAAACCAGAAAGCAGAGGCTAAGCAGAGAGATGGTCGAGATCCTTGTTCAGGAGATAAAGAATTATTTAAAGGAAACGGACAAAGTGAACTTCAGGGAGATCGTTGAGAAAGTCTCTAAAAACGATCTCGATCCCCATACGGCGGTAGAAAAAATAATGAAGTCTATTTTGAAGGATTATTGATTTTTAAATTAACAGGTGAGAGCTTGAAATCGAAAAAAGATGTAAGAAAGACCCATTTACTTGACAGGAGCCTCATAGACAAGGACTCCGACATTATAAACTGCTTAGGAACGATAGATGAAGCGAATTCGTTTATAGGACTTGCAAGAGTATTTGCAAAGAATAGTGAAGTCAAGACGACTCTTGAAAAGATGCAACACAAGATGTTCAAGGCTGGACTGGAGCTTGTCTCAGATAACCGGATGGGAGAAGATGACTATGAGGAAATAATTTCGATTATCAGTGAATTTGAAAAGAGTGTAAAGAGGCCCAGTGGGTTCATTCTGCTGGAAAAGAATGAGAGTGGAGCTTTTTTGAGTGTTGCAAGGGCGGTTGTTAGGAGAGCTGAAAGGGAAGCTATTAGCCTGCAGAAAAAGGGTAAGACTTCAATTTGGCTTGTGGAGTGGTTGAATAAGCTCAGCTATCTTCTTTACCTAATGGTTCTAAAAGAGATCGAAGATTACGAGAAGATCGAATTTGTGAAAAAATAGATTGGATCAATAGATCGGATCGCAATTTAAAATTTAAGTTAAAATTAAGTTGATTCAAGGATTCAGGATTAAGAATTTAGTTAAAATTAGTTAAAAATATTAAGTTTGAAAGATAAATAGATAGAATGGCGGAGGAGAGCTGGAGCAAATTTATGGATTCGTTGGAGAAAAATGAAGAGTATCATAAAAGATATCACATAGCCGTTTCAAACCCCCTGAGAAGAAAGATTTTAAGGTTAATCGCAGAAGGATTAAGCAAAAACGAGATCTGCGAAAAACTTAATTTAACAATCCCCCAGCTTGAGTATCATCTTCGCTTCCTAGAACATGGATTTTGCATTAGAAAAGAGGGGGATGCCTTAAAACTCACCAAAGAAGGGGAGATAATATATTATTTAGATGACGAAGTAAAAGAAAGGAGAGATGAAATGAAAAAATGATGGCGGCGATAGGTCAACTAAGAATTCTCCCAGATAGAAGAGTAAATTTAATGAAGGCCCTCAGCCTGATAAAGAGGGCGATACAGGTAAGAGCCTCCATAGTTGTACTTCCCGAACTGCTCAACACCGGGTTTTATCCAGAGAACTATGAAGAGGTGGAACCAACCATTGAAGACGAGCTCTCGATGATTCTCAAGCTCTCTGAGAGGAAAGATATCACAATAGTGGGAACCGTTGCAGAAAAGGTGGAGGGAGAGCTTTACAATACCGCCGTCGTAATTCACAGAGGGGAGATAATAGGAAAGTACAGGAAAACACATCTATTTCCATTGTTAAAGGAGGAAAAGGACCACTTCACCACTGGAGACCAATTAGTGGTTGTTGATTCGCCTGCAGGAAAACTTGGACTGATGATCTGCTATGAGGTGAGATTTCCTGAGATTGCAAGATACTTGACTCATAAAGGGGCTGAGATTTTAGTCGTGCCTGCAGAATTTCCCGAGGCGAGAATAAATCATTGGAGAGTCCTTTTAAGGGCTAGGGCCATAGAAAACCAGTGCTATGTGCTTGGAGCTAACTGTGCTGAGGGTGAAGAGAAGTATCCCGGGAGATCGATGATAGTCGATCCATGGGGCAACATCTTGGTCGAAGCAGGAGATAGACAGGAGATTATAATGGCAGAAATCGATTTAGGTGAGGTTAAAAAGATAAGAAAAGAGTATCCTTTCCTTAAGGATGTCAGAAAAGACCTCCTAACAGATATCTTCAATTTGGAGGTGAGGAAATGAAGATCGTTTTTGATGAGAGTTTCCTGGATGTGTATACATCCGATCCGGCAGCTTCCCCGGGAAGGCTTGAATCAATTCTGCAGGAAATTCAGGATTACGAGTTTGTTAAGCCTGAGCCTTCCAGCGACGAAGACGTACTTCTGGTTCACACCCCTGGTCATCTCGAGTTCGTTAAAAACATGCCAAGAATCTATGAGCTCGCAATCCTGGCAGCAGGAGCGACAATCAAAGCCTCTCGAATTGCTTTCAACGAGCCTGCTTTTGCCCTCACAAGGCCCCCTGGACATCATGCAAGCCCAAACAGCTCATGGGGGTTCTGCTATTTCAACAACATCGCCATATCTGTGAGAAAGTTAATTGCGGAGGGGAAAATAGATAAGGCGGTCATCGTAGATTTTGACCTCCATTTTGGTGATGGAACAGATAACACCTTTGCCGAGGATGAGAGAGTCGAGTACTTCCACATGCCCGGAGGCGAGGTCAATAGCATATCCGACTTCTTAAAGGGAGAAGATTATGATATAATAGCCGTATCGGCAGGCTTTGACAAGCACAGAGATGACTGGGGAAGGTATCTCGAGACAGAAGATTATACCGAAATAGGGAAAATAATCAAGGAATTTTCAGAGGAAAAGTGTGAAGGAAGAAGGTACGCTGCTCTAGAAGGGGGATACGTCACAAGCGTCCTCGGGAGAAACGTGAGGGCATTTATTGAAGGGTTTAAATAGGTTCGAAGATTAAAGCTGGTCAAAGCTATAATCGCTATTTAAAAATCAACAATTTTGATAGCTAATTTTAATAGCTGATTTTCCGACGAATATCCATGGACTCAAGCCCGATACTGACTGCAATCAAATGGACGCTGATCGTTTTCCTTGCAGGCTTCATCGGGTACTTTGGAAAATATCTGGGCAAGATTCTGATTGCAAAATTTCATGAAGGGAAGAGTCGGATTGCTGGTTCAGATAGCTTAGATAGTTTAGATAAATCCAATAAAGATTTCAGTAGTCCGGAACTGAAAGGTAAAACTAAAGAAGAGCTTGAGCTTGAGAAGGAAAGACTTAAACTGGAAAAGAAGAAACTCAAGCTCCAGAAGAAAAAGCTCAAGATCAAAGAAAAGGATAAAGATAAGGATTAGACATTTGAGGTCAAATCAGAGGATTTCTACGATACAAACTAGGCTTTAAAAATCTTTAAAATTTAAAATATTTTAAACAAAAATTAGAAAAATATTTTAAAAATAAGGAAAAAAGAGGAGTGAGAGCATGAGACCGATTTTAGAGGGAGAGATGTCAAGGAAACTGTACACCAATGTGACCCTCTCACTTCTTTCCGGGATAGTAATATTCCTCTGGGCAAGCGGGCTGTATGGGATGCTCTCAACCTTTCACGTTTACTTCAGGCTGTCATACGTACTTCTAGCCTTTACGATAGCATTCATCTTCTTCACGGCACTGCTTGAGCACAGAGGGGTTAAGGTGCCATACCTTTTTGGGGGGGCTGGGCTCCTGGCATCCATCGTAACGTTCATTGGGATATGTGTCGTAAACGGTGTATTCTGGCTCATCGATAATTTCCCTCCCCTCGATAACCTTTTGATAATGCTTTCGATAAGCATCCTCGTTGGATTCGTTTTCATCAAATTGATCACCCAGAGAGAGGAGTACTAGTAAGAGTGCTACTAGTAAGAGTGCTGGATGCTAGCAGGAGTACTGGTATCTCGAGGGTTAGTTTTTTTTACACCGTCGTATTTGCCATGCTATGGAAATCGGAATCATCGCAGACATTCATGCCAATGTTGTAGCACTCGATTCAGTTCTCCAGAAGCTCGAAAGCTGTGATGAAATTCTATGCGCGGGAGATGTTGTTGGATACTATCCTTACTTTAACGAGGTAATCGAGATATTAAGGGAGGAAAGAATCTATTCGGTAATTGGAAATCACGATTATGCCGTGCTTACGGGAGATCATTCGAATCTAGACACCTATGGAAAGATTTCAGTGAATTTCACCAGAAAAAGGTTGGAGGAGAAAAATAAGGAGTGGCTTGACTCTTTACCTTATCAGCTTCAAACCGATTACTTCAACATCTACCACGGAACTCCAGCGGACAGCATAGATGCTATTTTTGTTTACATTTTTCCCACCTTTCCTTTGATTGATAAAATCCTTGAGGAAGAGGGGAAGAACGTTATAGTTGGCAACACCCATATTCAATTCGAGAGGAAACACGCAAAGCAAAAGCTTAAGGTGGTAAACCCTGGAAG
>QMZD01000093.1 GCA_003662985.1 Archaeoglobales archaeon
CTATACCTGTTCCTCCATATCTTCTCGAATTCCTTTTTGCAAGCAGTATAGTCCATCCTTTCCACTTCTTTCGTTATATTCAGCTCCTCTACTAGGTGAGGAAAACTATTATCACCTTCAGGAAGCTTTTCTTCGGGAGATATCTTTGAGATATAAACTAAACTCCTCGCCGCCAAAGTTTTCAGCTCTTCGTCCTCCAGTTCCTTTCCCTTGATGAACACTTCTGTTAGCTTTGTGCCAGGGTTGTTTGTGAACTCGATACCGATCATATTTGCAGCCGTCTCTTTCAAATTCACCGCCCTCACGTAATCCATTTCAAGCACCTCTTCGAGGGAATAGGGGAGTGAAGTGTGGATTGAACCAGCTTCGATCATGAGTTTCAGAGCTGGATCATCTTCTTCCTCTTTCATCCTCTCAATGAACTCTACAATCTTCCTGAACCTCATCGAATCTCTGAATTTGAACCTCTCAGCATCTGCTCTTGAAAATTCTATCGTCTTTTCAACGAGTCTATCGAAATCACCGGACATAAAGGCTTCTTGATAATCTATGAAAGCTCCGAAAGCTTTTTTCTCTATCAGTCTTATTTTTTCGGTTTCTACATCTTTTATAACCTCAGAGAACGTTCCTTCCTCAATCGATTTCTGAATTTTCTGGATGGTCTCAAGGTAAGGCTCGATCTGATAGATCTTTTTGCCCATTTGGTGAAGGTGTTTCAAAAGATCCGAGAGGAAATACGTGTATAAAGGGAATGACGTATCCAAACCCCTGACGTACTCTTCCGCTGTAATCTCGTTCCTGAAAAGTCTGTAAAGATTTTCATTCGCTGGCTCCTCTAAAACTATTACCTCGGCCGATATTGCCTCGTCTCTTAACATCGGCAAAAATTCAACCCGATGGGATGTCAGAACTACCTCAACCTCCATGCTTCTGTTTCCTCACTATCTCTAAATTGCCAATATCTGCCTATCCTCAAATTCATTCTCCGAACATGGCAAGATGTACTATTTCCATAATGTCCATAACTTCGATGTCAGCATTAATCGATTTAACACCGTCTTCAAGCATGTTTAGGCATATCGGACAGGATACAGCTAAAATATCTGCTCCAGTCTGCACAGCTTCTCTCGCCCTAGAAACGTTTGCCCTTGACTTGCTTTCTCGCATAAAGTTCCCGCTGCCTCCCCCGCAACAGAAGCTGTTCTCCCTAATTCTTCTCATCTCTACAAACTCTATGTTGTATATCGATTTAAGTACTTCCCTTGGAATATCATAGATACCGTTGTACCTCCCAAGATAGCATGGGTCGTGGTAGGTTATCCTCGCTTCTACATCATGCTTGAAAGCAAGCGTACCCTCTTTTATAGCCCGGTGAACGATCTCCAGAGCAGAAACGGTTTCAATGCCGTAGTAATTTTTAAAGATGTTGTAGCAGTGGGGGGAAGAGGTGATTAGCTTTTTTACCCCATATTCCTCGAATATCGATTCGTTCTCCTCCTTCAAAAGCTCGAAAAGTCCCTCCTCTCCGAGAGCCAATGCATCATTTCCACAGCAGCCCTCCTTGTTTCCTAAGATTGCAAAGTTAAGCCCTATTTCGTTGAAGATCCTCGCCGTCTTTCTTGCCACCTCCTGAGCCCTTGCATCGTAGGAGCTAAGGCATCCAACAAACCATAGCCACTCGAATTCAGTATCTGAAGAATCCAGAATCTTCAGATCCAGATCAGATGCCCATTCCACCCTTCTATGCTTTGGTTGGCCGAATGGATTCCGGAACTTTTGGATTGAGTTGAGATAGTTGCGAATCTCTGGGGGCACAAAACCTTCCTCAACAAACTCCTTCCTTGAATTTATGATCATCTCAGTTAGTGGAATACCTCTAGGACACCTAGATTGACAGTTATGGCATGTTGTACAATCCCACAAGTCCGGATCCTTGAAATCTCTATTTTTTGAAAAACTCTCAAAAACAAGTCTCCTTAAATTGAAAGATGATTTTGATACGCAACTAGCGGAGCAGGTACCGCACTGCATGCATAAAAATAAGGTGTTTTTACCTACTTCGGCTATCATTAATAGGAGTTTCATCTCAAGTTTATTAATGTTATGAATTCTAGGTATAATGTGGGTTGTGATCTTCTTAATAGATGGATAGCAGATGGTACTTGTGATCGCGAACTCAGTAAAATCCTGCTTAAAGCTAAAATATCCGACTCTCCAATTTCAATATCAATGAGAAGATGTGCAATCTGCGGAGCGGAGACAGATTATGAGATTTGCCCAAAATGCTATCTGGAAAGGTATACCATTTACGAATTCAATCCCTACATCGAGATAAAGGTATGCCCAAAGTGTGGAAGGGCTTATTCGGGAAAATGGATTGATAAGGAGACAGCTTTAATGGATACTATCCTGAAAAACTTCACTCACGATCTTGAGTTCAAGATTCTACGATTTGAATTGGAAGAGTTAGGAGAAAATAACGGCCTGATCAGGGTAGAAGGAGTGTTTAGAGGAGAGAAACTTACTTATGAACTTCCTTTCGAACTTAGGCAGAAATTTGAAGTATGTGAGAGGTGCAGCAGACTTTACGGTGGCTATTTTGAGTCCATTATTCAACTCAGGGCAGAGAACAGAGCGATTGAAGAATATGAAGTTGAGAGGGCAAGAAGTCTTATAGATGAGAGCATAGAAAAGGCCGATTATCCCACAGCGTTTATATCCAAAATCGTCGAGAGAAAAGAGGGAATAGACTACTACATAGGCGACAGAAACCTCGCAAAAAAAATCGCCAGAAGAATCGAGGAGGAGCTTGGGGGAAAGCTCACTGAAAGCAAGAAGATTTCCGGAAGGAAGGATGGCAGGGACATCTACCGAACTACCTACTCCATTCGCCTTAGAGAGTACAGAAACGGAGACGTCGTAAGGGATGGTACAAAAATCTTGCTCGTAACGAATGCTGTTAAGGGAAAGGGTGTAGATCTGTCTGGAAAGTCCCATGTTCTGAAGAATCCTAAAGTAATTGCAAAAAAAGAGCATGTTAAAAGAACCTTTGTGGTCAACGTCGATAAGAGTGTGGTGGAGGTTTTGAATCCAACAACCCAAGAGGTTGTACAGATTGAGAAGAGAACCGACTACTCAATAGGCGAAGAAGTACTTTACTTCGAAGACAAAGGGAAACCTTACATTTTTCCAGAATTGTAATCGGATGTTGTTGGGCGATGTCATGTTCCCTGCGATAAGGGTTCCAAAAGAAGAGGCTGAGAGAGTTCGAAAGAAGGCTGAAGCGATAGGTGCCAAGGACAAAGGAAGGTTGATAACAGTCGAGGGGAGCTATGTTATCATACCCATTCTCGAGGGCTTTGAAGACGAATTCAAAGAGTTTGAGCTAATCGAACAGGATAATCCCGTCTTTGCAAGGGAGAAAAGCATTCATGATATCCTAAGAGATGTCATTCCACCAGAACTCTCAGAATACATACCTAGAGCATACAAGATATTGGGTGACATCATTCTCGTGAAGATTCCGGATGAGATTTCCTTTTATTCAAAGGAGATCGGAGAGGCACTTTTAAAAATTCATCCCAACTGTCGATCGGTCTGGAGAGATCTTGGAAAAGAAGGAGCTTTGAGAAAGCCCAATCTGGAATTTCTTGCTGGCGATGCAAAAGTCACAGAAACGGTTAAGGTGGAAAATAGATGCTATTTCAAATTCGATGTCAAAAAGGTAATGTTCAGCCCCGGAAATCAATACGAGAAGATGAGGATAGCAAGGATGATTCAAGAAGGCGAGATAGTGGTAGACATGTTCGCAGGAATCGGCTACTTCTCCATCCCAATTGCAAAGCATTCAAAAGCTAAAAGAGTTTATGCAATCGAAATAAACCCGGACTCGTACTACTACCTTATTGAAAACATAAAGCTCAATGAGGTTGATAACATAATCCCAATACTCGGCGATTCAAGATTTGTAACTCCGCTAAAAATTGCAGACAGGGTTATCATGGGTCACATCAACTGCCACGAGTTTATTGAAGTGGCGATAAATTCTCTAAAAAATTCGGGCTATATCCATTACCACGAGGCTGTTCCCTTAGCCGTAAAGGATCGTCCCGTTAAGAGGCTAAAAGAGGTGGCAGCAAGCCTGGGTAAAGAGATCAGGATTCTTAACTTCAGAAAGGTGAAAAACTACTCGCCAGGAGTAATTCATGCTGTGGTCGATGCCTACATCTACTGATTTTACAAACGAGGTTAAGAGGTTACGCAACATTATTTTAAATAAATGTAAATATAAAAACTAAAAAATTTAATCAAGCTAAGCCTCTACAAACTCAATATCCAAGCTCCTCCAATCTCTCTCTGAGAATTCTAGCGGAGTTCTTCAAGCCCTCCAGCTCTTCTTCGGAAAGATCGTATTCAACTATCTTTTCAACACCATTCTTCCCCAGCAAAACGGGAACGCCCAGAGCCACATCCTTTATACCATACTCTCCATCTAGAACAACACTTGTCGGAATCTCCTCCTTTGTATCGTTGACCACAGCCTTTACCATCTGATAGATGCAGACCGCAGGCCCATAAATTGTGGCACCTTTCCTCTTTATGACCTCAGCGGCTATGAATCTTGCCTCTTCCTCAACCTTTTTCCAGTCGACTTCATTGTCGAAGTCGGCAAGGCTTTTAGCTGGAAACATGCTGTCGCCATGCTCTCCGATCATGTACGCTTTCCTGATATTCCTCGCCCCATGAGCATGAAGCCTTTCTTTCAATCTCGATGAATCAAGAATGTTTCCCATCCCAAAAACTTCATTCCTTGGCTTTCCAGTTTCCTTCCACATGATGTAGTTCATAACATCCATCGGGTTTGTTACAACCAAGATTTTGCTTTCAGGAGAATTTGCCGTTATATTTTTTGCGACATCCTTTATGATTCCTGCATTTTTGGTTGCAAGATCAAGTCTCGTCATTCCCGGCTTTCTTGCGAGTCCGGCACTTACAACGATTATATCACTCCCTTTAAGCAAAGCGTAATCAGATCCGCCCCTTACTTCAGGGTACTTATCCAACCCAGCGGCCGCATGGGATAGATCCATTGCCTCGCCTACAGCAAGATCCTCGATTATGTCAACGATCACAATCTCGTCCACATCGAGATGCTGCAAACATGTGAAGGCAGAGGTTGAGCCTATTCTTCCCGCCCCGACAAATCCTATTTTCAATTTTCCACCTCCAGAAATTCGATTTTTGAAAATTGTTGAAAGATACGAAATTTGTGTAATTAAAATTTGTGATTTTTTCTGTTTTTAGTTATCAGCTTTCGGTCTTTTTAAGGTCGTTTTTTCAAGTTGGATTTTTGGATGAGATTGAGAAATCCCCCTTTGGAAATTCATCTAATTTTGGATTATTTTTCTCGTAGACCCCCTCAGACCCCTCAGATCCTTTAGACCCTTGAACTCAAGACCTTGAACCTTTCAGAAATTCCTCGATGAACATTTTTCTTAATTCTCTTATAATCTTCCCGGAATCTATGCCTACCGGGCAAACTTCTGCGCACCTCGAGCAAAGGAGGCATGCAAGGGCGTGGTGGGCAAAATCCTCACCGATTATCGCACTCCACAGCACGCCTATCCCACCCATGTAAGAATTCCCCCATCTCCCCCTGAGTTCCGAGAAAATGGGGCAGGCGTACATGCATGCGCCACATCTTAGACATTTCAACGCATCTCTTAGAAAGCCTTTGCTTGCCCTAACTCTCCCGTTATCGAGTAACACCACCAAAACCTCTTCCGGGCCATGCATGCCCCTCACAATCTTCTTTTCGATGTCTCCCGTTTTGCTCGCAGAGCTGATTACATCGAGATAAGCGGGCATTTCGTAGCCTGCATACCTCCATGTTACCTCTGCAACCTTGTAGGCATCTTCGAGTGTTGGAACGATTTTCTCCACACCAACAACGGCTATGTGGAGTCTGGGCAATGTCGTGACCAATCTGGCGTTGCCCTCATTTTCTATTATCAGAAGGCTCCCCGTGTTGGCGGCAATCGCATTGGCACCACTAAAACCAACCTCAGCCCTTTCGATCTTTTCCCTGAGAAAATCCCTTACAGACTTAACGATCGAATTAACGTCTGAACTAACGTCTCTATGCGTTCCAAGTTTTTCTTTTATTATGATCGCAATCTGCTCCCTCGTTAGATGTGCGGCCGGAGTTGTCAAATGCATCGGTTCTTCGTTTACCAGCTGCACGAGAAAATCACCCAGATCCGTCTCCCATACCTCAAATCCCTTCTCTTCGAGAAATCTCCTGAGACCTATTTCCCTGAGTGTCATGCTCTTCGATTTAACGATCGTCCTTTCCTCCATATCGGCAAGTTTTTTGAGAATGTATTTCCTTGCTTCAGAGCCGTTTTTTGCAAGAAAAACCTCCATGCCATTCTTTTCCATATTCGATGCTGCTCTATCAATCAGATACTCTATATCCTTCAGTGATTCTTCTTTTATAGCCTTCACATCCTCTGCAAGCTCAGATGTTTCCGGAAATCTCTCCAATGTCGCCCTAAGATTGGCAAAAAAGGATTGAGTTGCGTTTTGAAAGGCAAGAGAGGCGTTGATATTCTTTGCCTCTTCCCTTATCACGCTCCTGAATTCCCTTATCAGGTTATCCAAGTTTGTTTTCTCTCCTTTTCTTATGGCCAAATTTTCACTTCCACTTTGGTTTTATTTAATTTACCAAGTTCAACATCCTATTCACTTCCCTTTCCACTTTCCCACATGGTTCGTGCAATTACGCTGAGATAGTCTTCAGCGTCAAAACCACATCTCAGGAAGTTCATGAGGCAGATAGGACAGGCTGTCATAATCCTGAACTTGCTACTAC
>QMZD01000094.1 GCA_003662985.1 Archaeoglobales archaeon
TGAAATCATAAAGCAGGTGAACGAGATTATAACAGAAAAAACATCCAAGATTGGGATAAGAAACGAAGACGGAAAGCTCGAATTTGCGGTTGATGAAAGCGGGAAGCTCGTTGTTGTGGATGCCGTTGGAACTTTGGATGAATGCAGATTCAGCATGGATGGTTTCCAACTCAGCAAGGAGATCCTGAGGCAGCATTACCGCAAGACGTACTGGTACAAGAGGCTTAAGGTTACGAAGGGCATGGAGAACTGGAGGAAGATCATGGGAAGGCCGCCTAACCTGCCAGAAGAGCTCAGAGACGGTGTTTCAAAGATGTACCAGGCTTTTGCGAACGAGATAACTAGCAGGAAATTCTTCGATGTTCCAAGCTTGAAAGAAGTTGTCAAAGAGTTAAGAGACTTTGTTGAAGAGGGGTGAAAGAGGTAATGGTAAAGGCAGCACTCGCAATCGAGGATGGAACCTTTGTAGAAGGAGAGGGCTTCGGAGCGGAAGGATACGTTGAGGGGGAGCTCGTTTTCAACACATCAATGACGGGATACGTGGAGGCATTGACCGATCCGAGCTATGCCGGGCAGATTCTGATGATGACCTACCCACTCATAGGAAATTACGGCGTATGTGAGGAGGATTTTGAGAGTGATGGAGTAAAGGTGGAGGGTTTTGTTGTAAGGGAGCTTTGCAGGGAGCCGAGCAACTGGAGGTGTTCGAAAAATCTGGACGATTTTCTTAAGGAATACGATGTACCCGGGATAGAGGGCATCGACACCCGAGCCCTAACGAAGAAAACAAGGGTGTATGGGGCTATGAAGGCGGTGCTTGCCGTTGGAGATTACGACAGGGGAAAAATGCTTAAAAGGGCTGTAGAGCAGCCTTCCATTACTGAGGTTGATCTGGTCGATAAAGTTTGCGTTAAAGAACCGAAAAGATTTGAGGGCGATAGCAAAGGTATAGGAAAAGGAAAATACGAGGTTGTTCTGGTTGACTGCGGGATAAAATTGAGCATTGTCAGACAGCTCATTAAAAGAGGTTTGAATGTAACCCTCGTGCCCTACAATTATCCCCCCAAAAAGATTAAAGAGCTCGATCCAGACGGAATTTTTATTTCTAACGGCCCTGGAGATCCAGCAAGAGTAAAACCAACCATAGAGACGATAAGAGCCTTAGCGGGAAAGTTTCCGATGGCTGGAATATGCCTTGGAAACCAGCTCGTAGCCCTCGCTCTAGGGGGTAAGACTTTCAAGCTTAAATTTGGGCATAGAGGAGCAAACCAGCCGGTGAAGGATTTTGAGACTGGAAGGGTTTTCATTTCAAGTCAGAACCATGGTTTTGCAGTTGACGAGAGAAGTCTTGAAGGAACAGGGTTGGAGGTCACTCAGATCAACCTGAACGATCGAACGGTGGAAGGTATGAGGCATAGAGACATACCTCTTATCACGGTTCAATACCATCCGGAGGCTGGCCCTGGCCCTCATGACACCTACTTCTTCTTCGATCGATTTTACAGAATGGTGAAGGAATACTAGGAGAACATCAGAGATGGAGTGATGCTAAAATGCCAAAGAGGGAGGATATAAGGAAGATAATGGTTCTCGGTTCTGGGCCGATAGTGATAGGCCAAGCCGCAGAATTCGATTACTCTGGAAGCCAAGCTTGCAAGGCTTTGAAAGAGGAAGGTTACCAGGTGGTTTTAGTTAACTCAAATCCGGCAACCATCATGACGGATCCGGAGATGGCAGACAGAACGTACATCGAACCTATAACGGCAGATTTCGTCGCCAAAATCATCGAAAAGGAGCTACCAGATGCGTTGCTTCCGACTCTTGGCGGTCAGACAGCTTTGAACGTCGCAGTTCAGCTCGGAGATATGGGAATCCTTGATAAGTACGAAGTTGAGCTCATCGGGGCGAAGCTCGATGCGATAAAGAAGGCCGAAGACAGGGATCTGTTCAAAGCCTCTATGGAAAAGATAGGCCTCGAGGTTCCAAAAAGCGACACTGCAAATAATCTGGATGAAGCAATCTCAATTGCTGAGGATATCGGCTTTCCCGTTGTTGTAAGGCCAGCCTTCACGTTAGGCGGCACTGGAGGTGGAATTGCATTCAACAGAGTTGAACTGAAGGATATTGTTGAACGCGGGCTCGAGATGTCCCTTATAAACCAGGTTCTCATCGAAGAGGGAGTGATAGGCTGGAAAGAGTACGAGCTTGAAGTTATGAGAGATTTAGCAGATAACGTCGTGATCATCTGCTCGATTGAGAACTTCGATCCGATGGGAGTGCATACCGGCGACAGCATAACCGTTGCCCCAGCCCAAACTCTAACGGATGTTGAGTATCAATATCTTAGAGACTCTGCGATAAAGATAATCAGAGAGATAGGGGTTGAAACGGGAGGAAGCAACATTCAGTTTGCCGTGCATCCTGAAAATGGCAGGGTCGTTGCGATAGAGATGAACCCCAGAGTAAGCAGGTCTTCAGCTTTGGCCTCTAAAGCAACCGGATTTCCAATCGCGAAAATAGCTGCAAAGCTTGCCATAGGTTACACTCTCGATGAGATACCGAACGATATAACAAAGGAAACTCCTGCGAGCTTCGAGCCAACAATAGACTACGTTGTTGTAAAAATCCCGAGATTTGCTTTCGATAAGTTTCCCACAGCAGACCCAACACTTGGAACGCAGATGAAGAGTGTGGGTGAAGTTATGGCAATAGGTAGAACGTTTGAGGAGGCTTTGCAAAAGGCTTTGAGGAGTCTTGAAATAAGGAGATTCGGTATAGGGAGTGATGGAAGGGATAAGGATCCAACCATGGAGCATATAATCAAAAGATTGACCTCCCCTCATCCAAGCAGGATCTTCTACATAAGGTATGGCCTCGCAAAGGGGCTTTCCGTCGAGGAAATAGCAAAGCTAACCAGAATCGACAAGTGGTTCATTCAGAAAATTAAGAACATCCTCGACTTTGAAAACGAGCTGATGGAGCTTTCTAAGAGATACACAATCCACGATCTTCCGGTCGAATATATCCTAAAGGCCAAAAAGTGGGGATTCTCAGACGTGCAGCTCGCCCACATCTTCAAAACAACCGAGCTCGAGGTAAGAAAGAGGAGAAAAGAAATCGGAATAAGAGCTGTTTACAAGATGGTCGATACCTGTGCCGCTGAATTCGAGGCTAAGACTCCCTACTATTACTCAACTTATGAAGAGGAGAATGAGGCTGTAAGGACTGATAAAAAGAAGATCATAATCCTTGGTGCTGGCCCGAACAGAATAGGGCAAGGAATAGAATTCGACTATACATGTGTTCACGGAGTATTAAGTCTAAAAGAAGATGATTATGAAACGATAATGGTGAACAACAATCCTGAAACTGTTTCGACAGATTACGATACATCCGACAGGCTTTACTTCGAGCCGATAACCTTCGAAGACGTTCTAAACATTTACGAGAACGAGCAGGCTGATGGAGTGATAGTCCAGTTCGGAGGACAGACGCCCTTGAACATAGCTGTTGCTTTGGAGAAAGCAGGAGTCAAGATCCTTGGAACCTCTCCCGACTCCATCGATATAGCCGAAGATAGGGAAAGATTTTCAGATTTGCTTGAGAAACTCGGCATACCGCAGCCCCCCAATGGGATAGCTTTCAGCATTGAAGAGGCGAGAGAGATAGTAAGAAAGATAGGCTATCCGGTGCTTGTCCGCCCTTCATATGTGCTTGGCGGAAGGGCGATGATGATCGTTTATGATGAGGAGACCTTCAACAACTTCATCGTCGAGGCATTCGATGTCAGCGAGGAGAAACCGGTATTGATTGACAAATTCCTCGAGGATGCGATTGAAGTAGAGGTAGACGCTCTTTGCGATGGCGAGGAGGTTGTTATAGGGGGTATCATGGAGCACGTTGAAGAGGCTGGCATCCACAGCGGTGATTCTGCCTGTGTTTTGCCACCCATATCCTTAAGCGAGGAGCAAATCGAAACGATTAAGGATTACACAAGAAGGATGGCCCTAGCGCTAAAGGTAACCGGGCTAATCAACATCCAGTTCGCGATAAAGGATAACAAGGTATACGTACTTGAGGCAAATCCGAGGGCAAGCAGAACCGTTCCCTTCGTAAGCAAAGCAACTGGTATACCGCTTGCTAAAATTGCAGCAAAGCTCATGACGGGTAAGAAGCTTAAAGAGCTTGGGATCAGGGAGATTCTGGACTTAAAGCATGTCGCGGTTAAGGAGGCTGTTTTCCCCTTCATAAAGCTACCCGGGGTTGATCCAATTCTGGGTCCAGAGATGAAAGCCACGGGAGAGGTTATGGGAATTGATTATGATTTTGGCCTTGCGTACTATAAAGCTGAACTCGCCGCCGGAATGCGTTTGCCTTTGGAGGGAACGGTGTTTATCAGCGTAAAGAAGGAAGATAGAAGGAAGGTTCTTCCAATTGCCAAAAAGCTCGAAGATATGGGATTCAAAATTCTCGCAACCACCGGAACGGCGGGCTTTCTTAAAGAGCATGGAGTTAAGGCTGAAATAACATTGAAAGTGAGCGAAGGTAGGCCGAACGTCATCGACGAGATAATAAACAGGAGAATCGATTTTATAATCAACACACCCTCGGGGAAGAGAGGCAAAACGGAGGGTTTCCTGATAAGAAGGGCTGCCGTCGATCACAACGTACCTTACATCACAACAATCTCTGGAGCATTAGCCGTTGTAAAAGCCATAGAATCTCTAAGAAAGACTGGAATGAATGGGGTTACGGTTAAATCCATTCAGGAATACCATGAGGAAATAGAGAGTTATCCAACCTAGTTCATTACGTGGGGAAAATGCCTGAAATCAAAAATAAAATCGAAAAACTACGGGAAATACTGAAAGAATTAAAATCAGAGGTTAATACCTTCCCTGAACTCAGAAAAGAGATAGTTGAAACATTCTTTCAGCAGATCGAGGACTTCGCAAACTACGATTACATAAGGGAGGCAAGGGCAGGCAAACCAGAAGCGATCTATGCGCCAGGAAAAAACCCTGACGAAATCGTTAAAATTCTGAAGGAGAGTTTAAGGTTTTCAGAAGGGGTTCTAGTTACCAAAGCATCAGAAGAACAGATTAAATCCATAGTTAAGTCTTTTCCAGATTCGGATGTGAATGAAAAGTCCGGAACGGTGATAGTTGGGAAAAAGAGAGAGAAAATTGGAAAAGTTGCGATTCTAACGGCGGGAACATCCGATATAAGCGTTGCGGAGGAGGCTGCAACTGCTGCAGAATTCCTCGGTTTGGAGGTGAAAAAGTACTACGACGTTGGTGTTGCAGGGATTCACAGGCTGATAAATCCTCTAAAAGATATCTTAAGTGATGATGTCGACTCGATAATAGTCGTTGCAGGGATGGAGGGAGCCTTACCGAGCGTTGTTGCTGGAATGGTAGATCTGCCTGTTATAGCTGTTCCAACCTCTGTTGGATACGGCGTGAACCTCCAAGGTTTAGCAACTCTCCTTTCAATGCTTCAAAGCTGCTCCTCTGGGGTTGCAGTTGTTAACATCGATAATGGATTCGGGGCTGCCGTGTTCGCTTCACTTATAAGCAGGATGAGGAGGAGATGAGAGAAGTCAGAGGAGCAGAAAAGAGAAAGAAAAGAGAAAAAGAAAGTAAGAAATTGAAATCGATTAGAGGAGGATAATATGGCTCAAAGCGAGATAAATCTTAGGGAGAGAGCTGAAAAGATCAAAAAAACCAGAGAAAAAATTCTGGAAATTATAGAGGGATATGATTTAAATAATCTGAGCATCGTAACCCTGGGCAGTCATTCCGCCCTGAACATCCTAAAGGGGGCTAAAGAGGAGGGATTTAAGACCGTTTGCCTGTGCAGAGAGAAGGAGAGGATCATTTACGAATCCTTTCCAGTTGCTGATGAATTAATTCCAATCGAAGATTACTCAGATCTCCTGAAAGACGAGATGCAGGAAAGAATCTCTGAAATGAACGGAATTCTGATACCCCATGGCTCCTTCAACGCCTATATTGGAAATCTCGAGAAGCTAAGGATTCCGATTTTCGGAAATAGGGAGCTGATATACTGGGAAACCGTCAGAGAGATGCAACACGAGTGGTTAAGAAAAGCAGGACTCAAAATCCCCAGAATAATCGAAAAGCCAGAGGAAATCGATCGTCTTGTTATAGTGAAATTCCCGGGGGCGAAGGGAGGTAAAGGTTACTTCCTGGCAACCGACTATGGAGAGTTCCTGAAAAAATCCAAGGAGATGGTCGAGAAGGGACTTGCAAGAGAGGAGGATTTCGAAAATGCGTTCATTCAGGAGTACATTCTCGGCACAAACGTTTACTTCTCATTCTTCTATTCACCGCTCTTCGACAGGGTTGAGCTTATAGCGATAGATCGAAGATATGAGGCGGATGTGGATAGCTTGGGCAAGGTTCCATCAGCCATTCAACTGAAGCTTGATCTGTCTCCCACCTATACCGTCATTGGTAATTTTCCAATTGTTTTAAGGGAAAGCTTGCTTTCAGATGCTTTAAAAGCGGCAAAAAATGTTGTTGAGGTTTCAAAGGAGATCGCATATCCCGGGATGGTTGGGCCATTTTGCTTAGAGGCCGTTTTCGATGAGAATGCTGATATGACGGTTTTTGAGATCTCCGCCAGAATCGTAGCCGGAACGAATACTGGGATACCCAATTCTGCATACTCCTATATCCTCTGGGGGGAAAACATGTACATGGGAAGGAGGATAGCAAGAGAACTAAAACTTGCCGCTGAGAAAAAAGCTATGAGAGATTTGATATTTTGATTGAAGTGATTTAACGGATTAATTGATCGGATTTAGTGGATTTAATGGATTAGTGAA
>QMZD01000095.1 GCA_003662985.1 Archaeoglobales archaeon
CTCTGCAAGGCATGCGTAAGAACTTGCCCGATGCAGGCAATTGAGGTAGTCGAGGTAGAAAGCTAGTTTTCAGGTGATAACATGGTGGGTAGCATGCCAGATTACGATTACGATGTTATAGTTGTTGGAGCTGGACCCGGAGGCTCAATGGCTGCAAAAACGGCTGCTGAAGCTGGTTTGAATGTTCTTCTGATCGAAAAAAGACAGGAAATTGGAGCACCCGTTAGATGTGCTGAAGGAGTGAGCAGAGAGTCATTAGAAGAATTTTTCGAGATTGAAAAAAGCTGGATTGCCAAAGAAGTGGTTGGGGCGATAATCTATTCCCCCGATGGAACCCATATAAAAATGGCTGCGAAAATGGCAGGAAATGAGGTTGGATTCGTCCTCGAAAGGAAAATCTTCGACAGGGCACTTGCAAGGATGGCGGCAAAGGCTGGAGCGGATGTTGTGGTTAAAACAACCGCAACCTCCATGAAAAGGTTTGGAGACGGAGTTGAGGTTGAGCTAAGAAGAATGGGAGAAAAATTCAGTTTGAGATCGAAGCTGGTCATAGGTGCGGATGGTGTTGAAAGTAGAGTTGGCAAATGGGCGGGAATCGATACCACGGTAAAGCTTGGGGAGATAGAGAGCTGCATTCAATACCTCATGACTGGAATCGAGTTCGATGCAGAGTATACTCATTTCTGGATCGGAAACTGCTATGCTCCCGGAGGATACATATGGTTGTTCCCGAAGGGTGAGAACACGGCAAACGTTGGGATCGGTGTGCTTCCCACAAAAACGAAGAAGGGGCCGAAACCACATCTCGACGAATTCATCGAGAAACATTATCCAGAAGGTGAGATAATCGAGGTTGTAGCAGGTGGTGTTCCCGTTACAGGGCCAATAGAAACTGCTGTAGCGGACAACGTCATGCTCGTCGGAGATGCTGCCAGACATGCGGATCCAATGACGGGTGGAGGGATAGCAAATGCAATAAAAGGTGGCTACTTCGCAGGAAAAGTTGCCAAAGAAGCCATCGATGCAAATGACTTTTCAAAGGAGTTCCTGAGGAGATACGATGAAATGTGGAAGAACGATTTTGGCGAGACTCTCAGGAGAAACAAGATAATCCAGAAAAAACTGCTGAAAATGGATGATGAAACGATCAACAAACTCATAAGGAGTATCTCAGGCTACGACCTCGAACAGATAAGTGTGAAAAGGCTTATGGTTGAGCTGATTAAGAAAAATCCCAGGCTTCTCTGGGATTTAAAGGATCTTTTCTTGTAGGGTGAGTCAATGGATTCAGTACAATTAATACCAAAAAAGGTTTTTTTCGTTAGCGGAGCAGGAAAGCACAAAGATCCGCTGGTTAGCTTTGAGCTTGCATTGAGGGATGCTGGGATAGAGAAATTCAACCTCGTACCGGTGAGCAGTATTTTACCACCGGGATGCGAGTTCATCGACAGTAAAGAGGGACTTTCTCAGCTCAAACCGGGACAGATAGTTTTCACGGTGATGGCGAAATATACGAGCAATGAGAGGGGGAAGAAGATATTCGCAAGCATTGCTGCTGCTAAACCAGAGGATGAAAGGCGGCATGGATACATTGCCGAGCATTCGGGAGAGTGGTATGAAGGTTCGCTCGATCATGCTGAGGAGGTCGCCAGCTATATGGTTGAAAGTGCCTTCAACACGAAAGTTTCAAAAAAACTGAGTGTTCACAAGGTAGCAGAGGTGGAAGACTACACAACTGTTGTTTCTGCTGCTGTTTTTGTTCTTTGAAAAGTAAAACTTAAGTAAGATTATAGTCTTACTTCGATTATGGTTAAAGTAAAGGCTTCTTCAAAAGGTCAGATAGTCATTCCAAAAGATATTAGGGACAAGCTTGGCATAAGGGCAGGAAGCGTTTTCGAAGTTACTTTGGAAGGAAACAGGATAGTGCTCGAACCATCTGCTAAACCACCTGACGTGTTTGTTGAGCTGGGAGAAGAATCTGAAAAGATTTTAGAGGAACTGAGAAGGGATGAAGAAAGAATAAAGAGGTTATTGAGGGATCTTGGTGTTGAATAGGCCGAGATCGAAAGCGTCAAAGGTGTCCAAATGTCAAAAACGAAAATAACTATCGACACCGGTGTTTTTGTTGAATATATCGACAGAAAGGCAAAATATCATAGAGCTGCAAAAGCCATAATTGATTCTTTTGGCAGGCTGGAGATCGTTCTCCCTTCAATAACCATTGCGGAAGTGTGTTACGTCACAGCTCGACTACTCAATGTTGCAGGAATTGAGAAAGCACTTGGTAAAGCCATCGAGTTCGCTAGCTGGATCTATAGCCATCCGGCTGTAGAGGTGGTCGATAACCTAGGCCTCCACATCGAAACAGCCAAAATTAAACTTGAATACAGAATGGCTCTTGCAGATTGCTACGTTTTAGCCATATCTAAAATAGAGAATTGCAAGGCTGTTTTTAGAAAAAGAGAGAAAGAGGTGCCTGAACAAATTGAAAAAGATTTTAAGGTTGTTTTTCTTGAAGATTACGTGTAGTCGAGTAAATTTAGGAGATGCATTGGTAATCGATGTAATTGGCTGACTAAACTCCCTAATCACCTATATCCTACTCTAAACCTACCGGTCTTAAGCCCAAACTCCTTCGTAGCGTTCCCTTCTCTAATACTGAATTCAAGTGTTTCGAAGCTTCCTATGAGAGCTAAAGGTTCTCCTTCCTCTACATCCGAGTACTTCTCAACAAGTGGGAAAGTTATTCCATTTAAAATGAACTCCCTTGGCTGAATCTCCTCGATTATTTCTTTTTTGATGTTCGTAACTGCATTTCCAAAGCTATCGATATAGAGAATTGAGAAATCTATCTGGTTCCCCTCAATTTTGGCGTCAAAAACATCGATCATTATAATTTCGCCGTCAAAAGGCTCGGCTATCTCATCCCTTCTGCCCATAGCGACCAGAGCTGCTGCTGGAGCGAAAACGTCTCTGCCATGAAAGGTTGATGATAGCTTTCCCGTGTACTTCGAAGCTTTTCCCGTATCCACACGATAAATTTCACATTTATCTATTACTTCAGATAGAACACCATTGTTTGGGGCAATAAAGCAGTTGGAATCGTTCTCAGCCAAAAGAATCTCCCTCTCACCTCCAACACCCGGATCGACAACCACGACATGCACGCAATTGCTGAAGAAACTGTGGTGGCTTGAAAGGAGGAATGCCGCCTGTCTAACATTCTGGGGTTCGACTGAATGGGTGATATCGATTACTCTAACTCTGGGGTTGATCGAGAGGATTACACCTTTCATAATTCCTGGATAGAAATCTCCAAAATCTGTAAGGAGGGTTATCAGATGTTTGGATTTTCCCTCTTTAAGTTCCCCTAAATAGCTTATCTTTGCCCTCTCAGAATTTTCCCTCGTCATATTCTCAAGCTCCTTGAGATGGCAAATTTATTAAAGGATGAATTTCAGCGGTTTCTTCTTTTTTTATCTCCCTACCTTCTTCCAAGATTAGATAGCTGTTAGCTGCCAACAGACTCCTGAAAAATCCACCTTTTAGTGGGATTGCTCTCTCACCATCAAAGCTCAGGAGAATAAATCTCGTGCTTTTGGAGGGGGAAAATATCTCGGAGATTGTCGCTTTAAAAGTGAATTCCTCACTTCCAGTCATCTTAAGAACTGCAGGCCTCACATATAGCATGAAGGCTGCGAGGCATGCAGGCGGGTTTCCGGGCAGACAGAAGATCGGAGTTAACTTTTTTGAGTTTTTGGAATTGGAATAAATTTTAGAACGAACCTTAGAAACTTTGGAATAAATTTTGGAATAATTTTCAGAATAAATTCCGGAATAAATTTCACCAAAAAATGCTGTCCTACCGGGTTTAATTCTGGTCTGATGAAAATGGATTTTCCCGATTTTAGACACGACTTTTCTCATAAGGTCTTTTCTGCCTTTTGAAGTTCCTCCTGTTGTCAGTATGAGATCGAATCCCTCTAAGTTTTCAAGGGCTGCTCTGATTTCCTCTTCCCTGTCTTTTAGTACAGGGTAGTTTTTTACCTCGCATCCCCATTGCTGGAGGAAAAGAGAGAGCATAAGATCGTTGCTTGGAGTAATTTCGTTACCAAGCTCGTCTCCTGTTGCAATCACAGCGACTCTTGGTCTTTTATAAACCTTTACTCTCTCTATCTTACAATTTCTTAGCGAAACGATCTTTAAACTATCTATCATCGTTCCCTTCTTGAGGATTAATTCTCCTTCTGCAATGTCCTCACCTTTCTTTCTGATATTCTCCCACTTCCTTGGCTTATGTTTCAAAATGAGCTTGCCCTTTTTCTCAACAGTATCTTCAATAACATCCTCGAATTTCACAACTCTCTCCATACCTTCAGGAATTCTATCGCCTGTGTTTACCCAGACATAATGGCTGACTTCTTCATCGGATGCTGAATCAACCGCAGCAAGAGCGTATCCATCCATCGATGAGATGTCGAAAGGTGGTACACTGACTTTAGCTCTTAAGTCCTCTGCAAGAACTCTCCCAACGGATGCCTCCAAGCCAGCCTCTTCAATGTTCGTATAACTGAATTTATTTTTTACAATTTCAAGAGCCTCTTTATAAGAGATAACCCTTGTGCCTGCCATTTTTTCATCCTTTTTTGTTCCTCTCAAAACTTTCTAATCTTTCAATTACAAAAATCTACCCACCACTTACTGGAGGGAAGATTGCAACGGTATCATCTTCTTTCAACGAGGTCTCTAAGCGTTCTAAGTTGTTTATATGCTTTCCGTTAACCATTATGTGGACGTAATCTCTCAGCCTTCCATCTTTAAACATCAACGGCTCGAGATTCTGAAACTTTTTTACAAGAGTGTTAAGAAGTTCTTTTATAGTTGTAGCATCCAAATCTAACTCTTTCTCCCCAGCAGCCTCTCTGAAGTTCGCGAAGAGTTTTACCTTCACCATTACCCTAAATTGAATTTGAGGGGGTATATGAATGTAACGTGAAATTAGAATAAGCACTAACAGGATATTCAGTTTATTCGGTCCTTTCAGTCTCCTTTCAATCTCCTTTCAGTCTCTCTAAGATCTCCCTATCAAGAAAGGATTTAATATATTCGTAAACGTTAGGAGAGACCCAGTAAACCCTATCCCATCCTCCCTCATCCTTCAAAAACTTCTCGCTTTTGAGATAGGCATAACTCGCTCCAACAAACCCCTCAACCTGCTGACCGACGATTATCTTCTCTATCTCTTCGAATGTCAGTCCAAGAGGCGTTTTTCCTTTGAAATCCCTGTCAACTATCCCGAAACCATTCTTGTTTGGATCATAAAAGATTATCAGCTCAGAATACAAACCGGTGGATGGGGGATTTTTGAGAGCGGAATGTAAAGAAACTTTGCTAATTTTTCCCTCCGTGGTAGCCTCAATGGCGTAATTGACGCCTGAATACTCGGATTCAGCGATTTTTTCACCCTTCTCAGCCGGAGAATAATATTTCACAACTTCAAGCTCTTCTGCAGCTTTCGCTTCGGTCCAGGTTGTCCCGCATGGAGAAGGTCTTTCAGGAGAGATAATGCATCCGTGGCCGGGGAGATAGTACTGGCAGGAGGTGCAGATGTAGAATTTATCAACCTCCTCTTCTTTCCTTTGAAATAATCTTTCTCTTTCCTCATGTTTCTTAGCAGCGTATTCCAAAATTTTGTCGAATTCTCCTTTATCAAGGATTATTTTAACTCTAACCCTTTCAACAACTGGGATTTTCTTGAATGCATCGTAAAGCACCTTCGCCATGCATTCAGAGGTCTTCTGATCGATATCGGTTAAATTTAGCACAACCTTTTCCTTCCTGAACCTGTATTCAACCCCTTTGATTCTGTTCAAAACTTCCCCAATCAAAGATTCAAGGGCCGAGACAGCTTCTTCACTTAGCTCACCTGCAACTTGTATGTGAAATCCTGCTACTTCCACATCAGAGAGAGATGAAGAGATGACTAGGTCGATTCCGTCCTCAAGGCTGTCAGCTTTTTCAACAAGTTCAAAACCTCTCAGGCTAACTCCTTTAACTCTCTCTCCCGCATAAATTTCATTAATTTCAGCACAGTCTTCCTCCAGGTTTATTTTTTCTGGATCAATATATCTGTTTATCATTTTCTCACTTATTGGATTTTTATTTACTGTGAAATATTAAGTATTTAAGTATATGTGAGTAATATTTGGGTAACTCATTTGGAAATTGGTATGTCAATCTCAGGAAATCTTTCGGCTCTATTTGTAAGTTTAGCCTCAAATAAAAAATTGTAAAAAGATTTTGGTTTTGAGGGAAGATATAATTGAATTTGTGCCTTTTTGAGTTCTTTTTGTAGCCTCAGATTTTATTGTTCTGCCAAAGTTAAAAGCAAATTTATTTAATCAGGATTCAAATACTTCTCAACTATTTTTAACAATTCATCTCTCCTAAAGGGTTTCTCTATCACATCAATCGCTCCAGCCTTAAGCAAATCCTCACCCCACCTATATTTGAAGGCTGTGAGACCAATTATCTTAGCTTCTGGATCTATCTCAAGGATTCTTTTGGTGACTTCTATCCCATCCATTTTGGGAAGCATGATTTCCATAATGACGAGGGTAGGTTTGAATTCAGAGTAGAGTTTTATTGCTTCTTCTCCATCCGTTGCAAATATGCAATCATAATCAGAGAGCATAAGCCTGAGTATATCCAAAACTCCAGTGTCATGATCGACGATCAGTATTCTTTTGTTGTTTTGCAACCGATTTTCTTCTTTCATCATATCAATCAATTAAGAGTTTAAGTCAAAGTAA
>QMZD01000096.1 GCA_003662985.1 Archaeoglobales archaeon
CAATCTCGATCTCCCTATCGAATCTACCCGGTCTTCTCAGAGCGGGATCGACCGCCTCAACTCTATTCGTTGCTGCTATGACTATAACTTGCCCCCTCTCTTCAAGCCCATCCATCAACGTCAGTAGCTGAGCGACAACCCTTCTTTCAACCTCTCCTGTGACCTCATCTCTCCTAGGAGCTATCGCATCAATTTCATCGATGAATATTATCGACGGAGAGTTTTCTTTAGCCTCCTCAAAGATCTCCCTCAATCTCTGCTCTGACTCTCCATAGAACTTGCTCATAATCTCGGGACCGTTGATGGTATAGAAAGAGGCTCCAATCTCATTTGCAACTGCTTTCGCTATCAAAGTCTTTCCTGTTCCAGGTGGACCATGGAGAAGTACACCCTTGGGCGGATCTATGCCAAGCCTCTGAAATATCTCCGGATACCTCAATGGTAGCTCGATGACCTCTCTTACCTTCTGAAGCTCCTCTTTCAATCCACCTATATCCTCATAGGTAACTCCAGCCCTTCCAATTCTTTCGAATCCTTTAGCCGGTCTTTCCCTGTAAACGACCTTGGTTGATTCATCTATGATTACAGCTTCTTTCGGCTCAGTTTTCACGGCAACGAAGAGTAACGCTCCCTGATTTTGAGCACCGTACTTACCAAAGCCAGTTAAAGCTGGAGCACCAACCAGTGGAACGATATCTCCCTCCATCAAAGGCCTCTTCAGAAGCTGATGCTTCAGGTAATCCCCGATATCCATTCCGTAAACCCTGAACTCGATTTTCCTTAATGGAGCGAGAATTACAAGCTTTGCAGGAGAGTAATCCGTTTTCCTAACTTCAACACTGTCTCCAACACTCACACCGGAATTCTCTCTGATGAACCTATCAACCCTTATTATTCCCTTGCCCCAGTCTCTTTTCGGGGCCCTCCAAACCTTCGCAACCGTAGTTCTTCTACCAGTAATTTCGATAATATCTCCCGGTGAGATTTGGAGTTTGAGCATTGAATCCGGATCGAGCCTGGCGATACCCCTACCTGAATCGCTGGGATACGCCTGATTTACTTTGAGATTAAGTTTCATTCCTTCACCCTTCGCATCTTTGCGGTGCAACATACAACATCATCTTCCTTACCTCTTTTTTGAAATTCAGTCTTCCACTAAACTCCAACCTGTGTTTATATTTTTCCTCCCATAACAAGTTAAATAAATCGTATAAAAAAGACTTGTGGTAGTAACCAAAAAATAAACGGAAAATTGGGAGAGCATGAAGGTAGCAATAATTGATGGTTCGAATGGTGCATCTGGAGATATGATAATCTCTTCAATGCTTGATGTTGCCCTTAGTGTGGAGGATTTAAGACGAATAAAAGATGTTCTCGAACTAGATCTTGATTTTAACATTGAAGAAATAGACAAAAAAGGTATAAAGGCAAAAAAAATAACCGTTAGAGAAAAAAAGGTTGAGAGAAGTTTAGACGGGGTTCTGGCTATAATAAAATCTAAGCTTGAAGATGAACTCGCAGAGGTCTACCAAGATGCAGCCAAAATTTTCGAAAGGATTGCAGAGGCTGAGGCGAAGGTTCATGGCAAAGAGGTCAAAAACATCGTATTCCATGAAGTAGGAAGTGATGATGCAATTTTCGATGTTGTTGCGTCTTCTCTCGCCTTTAACAGGTTGATAAAGAACGGATACAAGATTTTCTCAACTCCGATCAATCTGGGCGGTGGAGAGGTTGATACCCTCCATGGCACATATGCAGTTCCCCCACCAGCGGTCATGGAGATTTTGAGAAATTCAAAGGTGGAGGTCTTCTTTGGTGATAAAGAAGACGGAGAGCTTTTAACTCCAACCGCAGCAGCAATTCTTGCCCACTTCTCAGAAGGTACGTTCAGATATACCTTCAAGGTTGAAAAAATAAGCTATGGCGCTGGCCAGAGGGATACAAGAAAACCGAACGTCCTGAGACTGATCCTTGGAGAGTCAGAATTCACCGACAGAATTGCTGTAGTTGAAACGAACATCGATGACGCTAGCGGAGAGATAATTGGAAACGCAATAAACTCTCTCATGGAAAAAAGCCTTGATGTTATTGTCATTCCCTACTTTGGAAAGAAAAACAGGCCAGGATATCTTTTGAAGGTTATTTGCAAGCTTGATGAAGTTGAAGAGGTTTCAAAAGCTATTATGGAAGAAACAGGCTCAATAGGTACAAGGATAATTCCTGTACACCACAGAGTCTACTCTTTCAGGGAGGAGGAAGACGTCGAGGTCTCGATAAGAGGTAAAAAGTTCAACATAAGGGTTAAGAGGTCATATCCCGGGAGAAAGGTAATCAAGCCGGAGTTTGAAGATGTCAAGAAGGTGGCGAATGAGTTAGGATTAACCATTCTTGAAGCTTACAGAGAGATCAATAAAAGGATATAACATAAACATAAAACGTATCCTAAGACTACCAGCCCGAAAATAAAAAGGGAGGAATTGATTTGGTAAAAGAAACTCTTGATTTACTCCCAACAGGAAGTAAATGCTTAGATTCATTGCTTGGAGGAGGAATTGAGAGGGAAACGATAACCCAGATTTATGGTTCATCGGCGACAGGCAAAACATCCATCTGTTTGCTGCTCGCATACAAAACATCATCCTCTGGAAAGAAAGTTGTATACGTCGATACCGAAGGGTTGTCATCCGAAAGAGTGAGGCAGATCTTCAGGGAAAGGAAGGCACTCCATAACGTCCTTCTTTACGAGGTTGTAGATTTCAGACAGCAGAGTTCAACGATAAAAGAGGTAGCAAGGGTTTGCAGAACTGAAAAGATAGACCTGATTATTGTCGACTCTATCACCGCCCTTTACAGAAGTGAACTCGAGGACGTTGAAAAACAGTTGAAAATGAAAAGGGAACTCACATCTCAAGTAACTTTTCTCCTCGGTTTAGCAAGAAAACACAAGCTTGCCGTTGTTGTCACAAACCAGATGTTCACGGATATAAAAGATGGTAAGGACAAGCCTTTAGGCGGCCCTACCCTCGATCATCTCTCAAAGACAATTATCGGGCTTGAAAGGATAAATGGAGATAGATTAGCTTATCTCGTGAAACATAGAGCGAGGCCGGAAGGGAGAAGTTGTAGGTTCAGGATAACCTATGCCGGGATCGAGCCCTAATGGAATTAATCCAGTATACCAATAATGCTCACTCAAAAAGCTCTTTGTGGCTGAGTAAAAGCCTGTGATCAAATCCGTTCTTCTTTAAAAAGTTTCTAAACGACCTGTCAAGAGAGAGAACTTTAACTCCCATCCTCCTTCCGGTAGCATAGAGAACAGCATCGAAAATGTCTGACCATCCCAATTTGATTATTTTATAGGCAATCTCCAAGTCTGTCCCCTCTGGCAGAACCAATTTTATTTCTTCTCCGAAAATGATCGAATTGAAAGAATCGATCACCTCTCTTGGTAACTCATCGAGCATTCTTTTTTTCGCCTCTTTGACAATAACACCGGCAAGTTCTGGCACGAGAAAGGATGGAAAATGAGGGTCTTTTTCCATAATCTTTGCATAAATCCCTTCTTCGATCCCTTCCACTTCAATGCCAATAAACGGAAGTAAGTAGGTTGTATCAAGGAGGATATCATTCGAGGAGCTTTCTTGTAATTTCTTCGCCAACCCTCTCAACCTCCTCCGGTTTTATCTTGCTCCAAGGCTTAACAATCTCTATTTTTTTCACAGGTTTGAGAAGTATCCCATTCTCTCTGGTTTGGAGAACGAGAGAGTCCCCTTCTTTGATTTGTAAATTTTCCACTACTTTTTTCGGTAGATACACCGCATACTTCTTCCCAACCTTAATAGTCTGGATTACCATACTAATCTGGTAAACCTGAAGTTATATCAAATTTTCGTTGTGTGGTGTTCACCGTAAAAGGGTATGACAAGTCGTAGATAGGCTAACTGAAATTAAATCAACCAAAAATCAACTAAACAACCAATTGAAAACAGAGATACAAATAAAAATAAATAGAAATTAGCCCTTGAGCTTGCTTAACTGATCTATTAGCTCAGGAACAACTTCAAAAATGTCGCCCACTATTCCATACTGAGCTACGCCGAATATGGGAGCTTCTGGATCTTTGTTAATTGCTATGATCAACTCGCTATCCTTCATTCCCATCACGTGCTGGAATGCTCCACTAACAGCAAGCCCGAGATAGAGCTTTGGTTTAACAGTTTTACCAGAAATACCTACCTGTCTATCTTTCGGAAGCCAGCCGTTGTCGATGACCGGTCTGCTTCCCGCTACCACACCTCCAAGGAGCTCGGCAAGTTCCTCTGCCAGTTCGATGTTGGATGCGTCATCAATTCCTCTGCCAACGGTTACGAGTATGTCAGCCTGCGCAATGTCGACTTCTCCCACCTCTGGCTCGATGTACTGGACGAACTTCCTTTTCGCTTCTGCGGAGGGTTTCAGATCGATTTCCTCAATGCTACCGCCAACCTCTGCTCCTTCCTTGAATACACCCTGTCTAACTGTAAGCACATAGCTCTCCGCCTCTTTCAGCTTCAAATCCACCATCAGCTTACCCTGGAAGATGTACTTGGAGATCTTAATCCCGTCAGAAACATCAACGTTTACGACATCGGTTGCTATGGGGGCGTTGAGCTTTACTGCAAGAAGTGGAGCCAGTTCCAGGCCAAAGGATGAATTTGGAATCAGAACAACGTCTGGTTTGTTGTTTGCAAAGAACTGAGTCAGAACATCCATATAAATCTCGGGATTGAAGTACTCCAAGCTATCATCCTGAATCAACCAAACCTTATCCGCATACTTTGCAAGTTCCTCGGCAAACCCCTTAACATCTTTTCCCAAAAGCAATGCTTCGCTTGAATCCTTCTTTATCGCATTTGCAAGGTTCAAAAGCTCCACTGATATGGGATTTAGCTCTCCCATTCTATGCTCCGCAACAACAAAAACCCTCATTATACCAGCCCCCTCTCCTTCAAAATTTCGATGAGTTTCTTCGCAACCTCATCAGGCGAGCCCTCAATCATCTCTGCCTTCTTAACAGGCGGGAGATAGACCTTATCGATCTCCAGAGTTGACAGGCTTGGCTGCAATGAGACCTCCTTTAGCTCCTTTGTCTTGGCTCTCTTTATTCCCATGATGGATACATATCTCGGCTCGTTTATACCGCTCTGAACTGTTATTAGGCATGGGAGTGGCAGAACAACCTCCTCGTTGTAACCGCCTTCAAGTTCCCTTTTAACCCTTATCGATGAGTCCTCGACCTCGAGAGCTGTTACTGCAGTCGCACAGGGCAAACCAAGCATTCCAGCCAGCAAAGAGCCTACGAGTGCGTTGTTCAGATCCTGAGATTGATAGCCAGCAATAATGAGGTCATAGTTCTCGTCCTTTATCGCCTCCTTAATGACTTCGGCAGTCTGATAAGCATCGAGCGTTGAGTCGTAGGGTATCTTTATGGCTCTATCGGCACCCATCGCCAAGCATTTCCTAAGAGTGTCTTCGCAAGCCGTTCCAACACCGACTACTACAACCTCTCCACCTTTATCCTCCTTTATCTGAATGGCTTCCTCAATAGCGTATCTGTCCCAGTCGTTTATATCATAGACAAGTCCTCTCTGATCCACACTCTTTCCATCCTCCCCCACCCTGATTTCCGATTCGGGATCGGGGGCATGTTTCGCTAGAACGATAATATTCACCTCACCACCTCCGAAATGTTAATTTAAATCGAATTCGGGTTGGTTTAAATCATTTGTCATTTTATAACTTTTGAAATAAAAAATTTAAAATACAATATAATTTGATAACTCACCTTTAGCTTACTTTCCTTTAAACTCAGGCTTTCTCTTCTCGAAGAACGCTCTAACACCCTCGATGACATCTTCCGTAGAGGTTGCAATTCCGAAGTATGCTGCCTCGATTGCCTGACCAGCCTCAACAGGAAGTTCGTAGCCATAATTTATCGCATACTTCGCCATTCTGAGTGAGATCGGTGGGAGTTCTGCAAGAGCCTTTGCAAGGGCATTCACCTCATCCCAGAAGTTCTCTGGATCCACGGCCTTATTTACCAGCCCGATCTGCTCAGCCTCATCGGCAGTGATTCTCTTGGCAAGCATTATCATCTCCTTCGCCTTTGCGAGTCCGATTACCTTTGCCATTCTCTGTGTTCCCCCCCAGCCGGGAATCAACCCGATAGCAATCTCTGTGAGGCCAATTTTACCTGCTCTTGACATTATTCTGAAATCACACGCCAGTGAGAGCTCACACCCACCACCGAAAGCATAGCCGTTTATCGCAGCTATAACTGGCTTGGGGAATTTTTCAACCATTGTGAACACCTCGTTACCCCTTGCGGAGACCATTGAAGAATTCGCTGGTTTGAGAGTGCTCGGATCGGCCAAAGCCTCCTGCAAGTCGAAGCCCGCTGAGAACGACTTATCACCAGCTCCCGTAATAACAAGAACTCTCACATCATCATCCTTCGCAAGCTGCTTGAGCGCAAGCTCCATCTCGTCTAGAAGATCAAAGGATATCGCATTCAGTCTATGGGGTCTGTTGAGGATGAGCTTTGCAATCTTGTTCTCTACATCCTTCTCGATGAGGATGTTCTTAAAGGATACTTCTCCCCTGTAGCTGTAGAATCCTTCTCCGCTCTTCTTTCCGAGCTTCCCTTCCTTAACCATCTTGGTAAGAAATTCCGTAGGCTTAAGAACATCAAGGCCTTTCTCTGCGTAGAGTTCCTCGAGCTTCTTTGCAATTACATCCAAGCCAATCTCATCTCCAAGCTCACATGG
>QMZD01000097.1 GCA_003662985.1 Archaeoglobales archaeon
AGAGTTCAGGAAACAGCTGCTGGTTGTAGCTGGCTTCAGCCAAGACGAGATCGACAGGATAGACGTAACCGGCCTAACAGACGAGGAGTTCCAAGACCTCGTAAGGAAGAGGCTCCTAGGAAGGAGGGACGAGGACTGCGGAACACAAAAGGTCGTAAGTCTAGATGAGCTCGAAGAATATCTGGAGGACGGATGGGAATACGTAGCAACACTGCCAAACAAGAAAGTGATCGTGAAGTTGCAAAATTAACTTCTAACTCACATTCCGCTTCCACGCTCTCCCATATCAGCCCTAGATTTACCCGCCTCAGCCTCAAGAGGCAGGGGAAGCTCTAAGCTCCCACACATCATCACCCAACCCATGAAACTCCACAAAGAGGAAGGAAAGATCCAAATATAGTTTGCAATGAGTTAAGAGATACAAATCACTCTGATTAATGTTTTCATACAATCCCATTAACCATCCTCAAACCTTTTAACCCCTTCTATTCATTCTTCTTCCAATCTCTAAAATAGTTACGTTCTTGTCTGGGATTTACTTAGTTGCGAAAGAAATAGCATAAAATAAAGAGATCCCTATTTATATCCAAAGTGGATAAGGCTTTTAAAATCAATTAAGCAGAAATTAGTATCGGTGTTTGGGCATGAGACGTAGCATGCTTCTCTTTCTTATATTTTTTGCTTTGATATTTGGATTTACACCGTACTGTAGCATATTTGCAAGCCCGACGGAACTTCAGTCTAAGGAGACTTCAAAACTAATTGGAGTTAAAAGTCCTGAGTTAGAGGCTACCAAGCTAGGATCTCACGTACGATCATGCCGACCTAGAGATGTTGAAGTCTTCAGCACACATAATTGTTTATTCCCAGACCGCATAGAAACCATACATGAATCTCAAGTTCGATCTAACCCTTCTGATCATTATGAGAATCGGACAATCCATTATGGAGATATTATAGTTGAGGGTGATGAGACCTTTCTGATTAAGGACTGTGAGTTCATACAGACTGGAAACATCATAGTAAAGGATAATGCAACTTTCATCATTCAAAACGCTACTCTGATCATGAACCAAACATGGCAAAATGAGTATGAGATCAGAATACAAAATGATGCAAAGTTCAGAGCAAATAGGGCAACGCTCACAAGTTTCGAGTACACGTACGGTGTTTCGGGCTGGGATTCATCAGAAATCAACATAACAAATTCCTTAATCTTTCCATCTTTAGATAGCCACAGCTCATTATATATAACAAATTCAATGCTACAAGGGGCAGGCTACGATTATAATTCTGTTGGCTACATCGTCAACTCAACCATCAAGAAGTATTTGACTTGCAATTCCGCTTCTTCAGTTTATATCGTGAATACAACCGTAAAAGGAGGAGTTTCTTCCTACGGCTCTTCTTTAGTTTTTATAATAAACTCAACAATAACTTCGGTTTCTGCTTGGCATACTTCCTCGCTTTCCGTCAGTAGGTCAGCAATTCAGTATTTTATGTCGCGTGATGACGCTTCTGTCTTTATCACTAATTCCTCTATAAACTGGGTGAAAGCTGGAGGCAAATATGGCACACATTCCTACTCATTTTTTATCATTAATTCAACAATAGGTATCGATTTGTGGTTTGCCGAGAGTTCTAACGCAACTTTAACACTTAACCCGGGATACGTAAAATATTGGAACATTTTTGTGAATGAAACCGTTCAAGGTATAGACTGGGATATAACCACAATAGATACTGAAATAGTTAAGTGGCGGATTTACTGCTGGGAGTCAGCTTCTATTTCTATTCAAAATTCGACCATAAATCAGGTTTCCAGTTTGGAATCTTCTGTGGTAGAAATCGCAAATTCAACCGTTAGTCTTCTTGAATATGAAATTTCATGTTACGGTGACGTTACAATTATTAATAATTTGCCTCAAGGAAACTTCAGCACTAATGTAACCGTAGTAAATTCTATAATCCATAACCGAATACTCTTTGTAAAAAGCTATGGCTTGTCTTCAATTTTTATAAGGGATTCAACTGTAAATACAATATCTACTAGGGATTCTTCTTCAATCTCTATTTTAAATTCAACAGTTGAGGGAGTAATGTGGATTTACGATTCTTCTACTGTGGTCATTAGTAACACAATGCTTATGGATAGAGTATTAGCCTTTGATTCTTCATCAGTGTCAATATCAAAGTCAGTCCTAGGGCGTGGTGCATCTTTCTCAGGTTCTTCTTTAGCATCTGTTACTAACTCAACTACAGAATGGGTCATAGATTGTAGAGATTTTGCATCCGTGGTCATAGAAAATTCAACTGTTTCCATTCGTCTCTCGTTTATAGATGAATCAGACGGAATAATAACGCTTCGGCCAGGCTACAGAGAATATTGGAACATTTTCGTAAATGAAACGGTTTCAAACATAAATTGGAATATTACTACCGTAAATACCAACGTAACGAGCTGGTGGATACAAGGACGTGATTATTCTTCACTATCTATAGCAAATTCAATCCTAAAACATTTAGACTCCTTAGAACATTCTTGCATTTCCATTAGTAACTCAACCATAGAAAACGCATATTTATCTGGGTCTTCTACCATTAAACTCGTAAATACTGAAGTACTGGATACTTTAATCATTCAAGAGGACAGCACTGCATACATTTGGTGGTTCTTAATGGTAACTGTTAAGTTTAACAATAATTTTGTTAGGGACATTAAGGTTAAGGTTTATTACGCTCATAATGAAACCTTGGCAGTAGAAGGGATAACCGATAGTAATGGTAAGGTAAGGTTTACTCTCTTAGAAAAGATCGTGAAAGCTACTGAAACCTTGTATATAGGAAATTACGTCGTGAAGTCAGTCTCAGATGAAAAATTTCTTACTTTGGATACAAATAAAGAAGTTACCATTACTTTGCAAAGGCTTCCTGTCCTAAAAGTTCATTTTGTCGATGGTGATAATAAAAGCCTAGGAAATCTGGTTGTTAAACTCTATAATTCCAGTGATTACTTGATCGAAAGCAAAGAAAGCAACTTAACAGGTTGGGCAGAATTCAGGTATCTGTTTCCCGATAAATATTCCATAAAATCATATTGGAAAGGCATTCTGGTCGGGCATTCCGTAGTTAAAATCATAGACGATACAATCGTTGACCCACTGGAATGCGGAGTCTATGACTATTATGTTCATGTTCTTGATGGAGATGGAGAATCTATACAGGATGCGAATGTACTCTGCATTTTCATAAATGGAACTTACTATATTTCGGCTTTTACGAATGCTTCTGGTTGGGCTGAGTTCATAAATCTTCCAAACACCACCTACCACATTAGAACGTTTTATCAAGGTACTCTGGTCTCCGACTTAACGGACACCTTGTCTAGTGAAGCTCAAACCAAAATTGTGAACGCCGCCATCTACGATCTCTTCATTCAATGTGTAGATGGAGACGAGAAGGTAGTGTCTGGTGCCATAGTCCACTTATACAACTCTACTTCATTAATTAAAACTGTTGCCACTGATGCCTATGGCTATGCTGAGTTCACGCAGCTTCCTAACACAACATATACATTTAACGTCACTTATTTTGGAGTTAAGGTCGGTGAGGGATCCCTCACCCTTTCCTCGGAGGGTCAAATGGAAACGGTTTCTCTTTGGATTTATGACTGGAATATCAAGCTGCTAGACGGGGATGGGGAAGCACTACCTAACACAAAGGTTGAAGTCTATCTATGGGATGGATCCCTTTGGGGAGAATTAAGAACAACGGATAAAGGTTTTATCAGGTTGCTAAATTTCCCTTCAGAGTCATACACTTTCAAGGCGTACTGGAAGGGGGTTAAAGTCTTAGATGTCACTCTCCCATTGACAAGTGAGGAACAAACGAACAATATCCAATGTGCAGTCTTTGACCTTGTGGTACGTGTGGTTGACGAGGAAGGTAATGGGCTTCCTAACGCTGATGTAACCTTATTCTGGATGAACGGAACAGCAATAACCACGACATCAACAAACAGCACCGGACACACCGTATTCGAGAATATGCCGGGCACAACTTACTCCATAAAAGTAACGCTGGAAGAGTATAAGGACGCAAGGGAGGATATCACCCTCACAGGTGAAGATCAACTGATAATAATAACTTTACAGCCCTTATCTAAGCCCTTCACCTCAACTCCTACAGGAATAGCCACCATAACCTGTGCCACCATCTCCGGAATAACAATCATAGTGATAGTCCTCATAAAAAAGGGAATAATTCGCAAATGATAGTAAAGAGCGATCCTCCACTAGTAAACATTTCTTTGGATCATTATGCCCCGAAAGATGTTCCAGATACTCCGGTGAAGCCGGCATGAAAACCATATAAAGCCTCAGTTCTCTTTAACAGTCGACTTAAAAGAAAAATAACCACACGCAAATCACTATGAGAGGATAGATATGATTGAATTAAATGAAAGCAAAAAGAGGAAATTATATGTAAGATTGTCTTAGTGACTTCTTGAGAGGGGTTATCGTTGGATGAGAGTACGTTGGTAGGAGCAGTTTTAAGGTATTTCCGACGATACTATTGTGAACATGGGTGCATGTGGTATATTGAACCTGTCTCTAAACGTTGGGATAGACCTGATTTGTTATTTGTCCAAACACGGAGAAACGTATTGCATATATTTGAGGCCGAGCCCACCCTTTTAAGAGCCTTCAGTAAAGAACACGGGTTCACTCAACTCAGGAAATATAAAGGAAATTACAAATGGCTGATTTTACCAGACGAAGAAGTTGAGAAAGATGTGGATGGGAGATTAGACAGGTGGTGTTCTAGATCAGGGATAGGGTTGCTCTCCGTTTCAGGCAGAAAACACTTTTGGGTGTGGGAGATATTTCGACCACAGTATATTCATGGCGATTTCTTGAAGTATTATCCTGAAGCAGAAGATGAATGGATAACGGGTTAATCTAAATAATTCAGGGCGATGGAACGAATGGTTACGAAAGTCAAGGAGCTCTACAAAGAGTTGCTTCCTCTCAGAGTTATATACTTCGAAGGTATGAGACAACTACTACCTAAGCCACGTTAGGTATCATAGTTGTGCCTGACCCTCCAAAACGAAACGTACGCATATGAGCTGAGAATAGGCTCAAATCGTTCAAGTTTGGCCGCTTTATTATCACGTCTCGTATTAGTAAAGACCACAATTCTAAAGTTTAAGGATAGATATGTCGTTTGTTTGTCATTTACTAAACGTAAAATATATTAATAACCTAATAAATTAATAATTTGTGAATTGAGATGGGTAAGAAAGTTATTAGTCTTTCGTTGTCCGAGAAGACTGTTAAGCGGTTAGATGAAGCTTCGGCAGCTCTTGGTATGAGTCGAAGCGAACTGATTGAGTATATGATCGAGAAAGGATGGCACTTTCCTAAAGAAATTGAAGATACGATAAGGAAAATCTCAAAATTGCAGATAAAGGCTAAAGCAAAACTAAAGGAGATGAAATAATTTTGGGGAATTACCCTTTCAGAGGAGGATTTAAAATGAGATGCGTAGTCGCATTTTTAGTCGTGACCAGTGTTACGTTTTTCAAAATATTTTCAGACCCCGTAATGAAGCTACTGTCATGCATACTGTTTTTTATTTCAGCTGAGATGTACTCCTTAACAACTCTTGTTCCCATGCTTTTATCATATCTAGTAATACTACGGTCTAGTCATGAGGTAATGTGGATACCGATCCCTAAAGAAGTTATCGATCTCGCACATAGAATGAGAGTAAAAGTGAAAAAGTTAGGTATTCATCTGAGTTTATATAATGCTTATACTAAAGGTAGCTCAATAATTATCGGGAAAGCTCTATTAGATAGGCTTAATGTTGAGGAATCTTGCGCCATAATAGCTCATGAACTTAGCCACATTAAGAGAAGACCAGTAGAGATTATAATTAAGAGTACATATCTCATTCCTATCAGTTTAAGTATTATTAGCTGGACAAGCTTACCCTACGTAATGTTCCTATTAGGGGCACTTGCTTACATGGTCGTCTTAATAACCCCATTAAATTGGTTATTCGAACTCCTTGCCGATATAGATGCTGCGAAATATGTAGGAAAAGAACATATAAAGTCAGCACTACTTGCACTTGCCATTGATAAAAGAAAACTTAACGAACCGTCAGAAACTCATCCACCAATTATCAAAAGAATAAAAAACATAGAACAGTTAGATTAATCACCTGAACAGAGGAACCAACTCCCTACATCATCTTCTCGAGTAGGCTTCCCCTAAGGAAGGTTCAAAACAAGTTATCTTCACCATTACTCTGAAATCCTTAGGGGAAGCCTCAATTCATACTCATCAATATCGTCTGGACGTAAACGTTCCTCCCGAAACGGCTGTTCGGTGGGCATTCTGGATGCCGGTTGACCGTTTAGGCTCCGCACACCGTATACTCCCACGTGGACTCGAGAGAAGGGTTACCCCGTTCGGTAATAGTGCGAAGGTGGACTGTCCAAAGAAGTACCCTTTAGCGTTGCTTCGCTTCAAGGTCGTTTACATCTTCTTGGCTATTCCCCTCGAAAGGAAATTCTAAATATATTTGGAGTAGTGGAGACCCCCTCCCCCCATAGGAAACGTATTTTTGCCCATATTTGTCCCGGAATTTTAGGGTTGAGTCTTCCACGTGTATTTGGAGACTGGGGGAGAAGCCCGTTTCTCGCCCCTCCTTCGGGTTCCGATAAGAGCAATTATCAGAACCTACTTG
>QMZD01000098.1 GCA_003662985.1 Archaeoglobales archaeon
ATATTAAGAAGAAAATATTTATAGTGAGTGTGCAACTCCTCGTCACATGTTGTGGAGTAGCATAGAAGAGATGCCGATAAAAGATCTGAAGGAACTTCAAAATAGGAAGTTGAAAGCACTAGTCCGTCACGCTTATACCAACTCTCCTTTTTATAGAAGGAGGCTGAAAGAAGAAGGAATAAATCCCTGGGATTTTGATGGAATTAAAGATCTGGTAAAGCTTCCCTTCACAAAGAAACAGGATCTGAGGGACACCTATCCAACCGGTATGTTTGCTGTGCCATTGTCTCAGGTTGTGAGGTATCATGCGTCAAGCGGGACAACGGGGAAGCCGACCGTTGTTGGATATACGGAGAATGACATAGAATGCTGGGTTGAAAGCTTATGTAGGAGTCTCAATGCCTGTGGGGTTGTTAGAGGAGATGTGATGCAGATAGCCTACGGCTATGGCCTCTTCACTGGCGGTCTGGGTTTCCATTATGCCGCAGAAAGACTGGGGGCGGGTGTAATACCTATCTCAGCCGGTAACACCAAGAGGCAGATCGAGCTGATGAAAGATCTTAAAACAACCGTTATCGCGTGCACACCATCTTACATGCTTTACCTTTCCGAATTCATGCTTAAGAATAAGGTTAATCTCTCAGAATTGAGTTTGAGAATGGGCATACTTGGAGCAGAGCCTTGGAGTGAAGAAACCAGAAAGAGAATAGAGAATAAAACCGGAATAGAGGCATACGACGTGTATGGAACCTCCGAGCTCAGCGGTCCGCTATTCACGGAATGCACCGAGAAAGCGGGATTGCACGTATGGGCGGATCACTTCCTCATCGAGATAATAGATCCTGAGACCGGTGAGCAGCTTGGGGAGGGGGAAAAGGGAGAGCTTGTTGTTACAACTTTGTCAAAGGAGGCTTTACCACTTATCAGGTGGAGAACGGGAGATATAACTTCTCTTGAAGAGGAAAAATGCCCCTGTGGAAGGACACATCCAAGAATTGGCAGGATAAGGGGAAGAAGTGATGATATGCTTATCGTAAGGGGTGTAAATGTCTTTCCGAGCCAGATAGAGCATGTACTTATGGAAATACCTGAGGTTGGAGAGCATTACATGATATACCTCGATAGAGAAAATGAGCTGGATGTGATGAAGATTCAAGTTGAGCTGAGAGATGCAGAGATAGACAGAGTATCGGATTTCTTGGAGCTTGAAAAAGAAATCGCATCAAGACTTAAAAGCACGCTTAACCTTTCGACAAAAGTTGAACTCGTAAATCCCGGGACGCTTGAAAGGTTTGAGGGAAAGGCCAAAAGGGTTGTTGATAGGAGAAAGATTTGAACAGCTCAAACCCTTCCTTTCGACTCGCCATGAACTATCGCGGTAGCTACCATGTGGGCAAGCCTGAGAGGTTCAGGGATATGACCTTCTCTGGTTGAAAGCCTGAGGTACGTTTCTGCCTCCTCTCTAGAACATCCCTTAATCTGGACATAAGTATTCTCGATTTTTATAACTTCTCCAGCTCTCTTAATTACTTCCCACCTCTCCTCTCCATTTGAGACGTTTTTCAAGGCCTTTTTTATGGCTTCAAAGTCCGGATATTTTCGCATTACAACTATAACTGGTATTTTTGTCCTCTCGTTTATCTTTGAGATATCAACCGTGTTAAATCCGCCGAAGGTAAGTCCACTCAGAAAAATACACTTTAGCTGACTCCAGAACTTGGATTTTTTGAGCATAACCTCGATTTTTTCGGTCGAATTCATCCCATCGATTTCGATTCTATCAAACATGAAACCCTCTGGTAGGATTCCTGCCGTAACGCATCCTACTATAACAGCCTCCCCTCCTTTCAGCTCTGAAAAGCTACCGGAAAGCTTAAAACTATCATCAAACCCGACGAATCTCCACTTTTTCATCCTAGGATATCAAGAATTTCATCACATTCTCGTATGATAAACTCGTTCGCCCTCTTTATAGCATCCATTGGGTTTAAGCCATCTGTGCGTACAATCAGCTCCGCCTCATCTATGAGTGGATGTGGCACATCATATTTTGCCAGAAGAACCCCATCTACCTCTAGCAGAAAGTGTTGTAGGAGGTTGAGAAACGTGTGATCCTCCCCTCTAATCTTAATCCTCGCGTAGTTCTCATCAAGTTCGGTAATTTTTATCTCCATCTCCAATCACCATTTTATGGATCTCAAGTATTGAACCATTCTCAGTTATTAAACCTAGAGCTTTTAATTGTTATTTTTACACTCAATCCCATTTCCCTCTTCCGTAATCTGATGAGATTTTTCTGCTCTCAATGTTACCACACTTCGGACATTTAAGCTTATCTCCATCAACTACCAATTCAGTTTTGCAGTTTGAGCAAAGAGCCTTTACGACTCCCATATCCTTTCCCTTTGTTGATAGCTTTAAAAGCTCTGGATCGATTATCCTTGCTTTTATTATGTCCATGTATCGGACGGCCGAATCTAGATCTTTGAGGTATTCATTCTGCACGTTTGATATATGCAACGCTGCTATGCCGGTATGTCTGAGATCTCTATCATAGCCGGATTTCCTTGAAAGCTCAACGAGTGCGAGGGAGTTTCTAACATCAACAACCCTGCCAAGAACGACATCACCCTTTTTAATCTCGGGAATCTTTTTTACGGACTCAACACTCAAAACCCTATCTTTGATCTTTAGTTTTCCTGCAACAGCGGCATAGAGTTCTCCTCCCTCCTCATAAACTCCCTCTCCACCAATGAATTCTTCAGCGTATCCAATTCTATCACCGGGAAACACGAATTTCATTCGGTATCAACTCCTTCGAAATCTTTTTTCAATCCTGTAGACCTCTATTGGGATATATTTAAATTCTTTTTCATGAAATTCGTAGGTTCTTCTCAGCGGGATGCTGAATCTCCAGAGGTGTGTTATTTCAAAACCCTTTTCAGCTGCAAGCCTTTTAACGAACTTTTCACTTCCAGCAGAGTGTATCGAATAAATAACCCTCGATATTTCGAGAGCTTTACTCAAGAAAGGCCTATCTGCATGTCTTGTTTTTATTCCGAAAGGAGGATTCATGATCGTGGTAAAATTTTTTCTCCTTGCTTCGAAATGTCTCACATCAGCTTGAATCAAGTCTATTTTAACTCCAAGCCTTTTTGAATTATTTTTTGCAATTGTAAGGGCTTTTCTATCGATGTCGACTCCAATCACCCTTGCTCCCAACTTCCCAGCAGCTATGGCAAGCATTCCGGTGCCACAACCAAGGTCAATAACGAACTCCAGGTCTGAGAAGAGATAGGCATTTGAAACTATGAAAGCGGCAAGAGGGGGAGGAGTGACATACTGTTCAAGCTGTATATCTGGAAAATCAAATCCTGATAGCTTTTCTAGTTCAATTTCAAGTTCTTTCTTCACGTTTTCTTTTCTGTCAAATTAAATACATTTTTTTCGGTCTAAATTCCGAGATAAAGTGCAACAGCTTTCACGAAACTTAGAGTCTTAAGGATGAGGATTAAAGCGAAAAAATTCTCTGCAGCAATTCTGACTTTACCTTTAATCTCCTTGACATCTTTTGTATAGCTCAAATAAACATGCTCCATATTCTTACCGAGGATTATTATAATATAATTTTTTTGGTGAGAAAAAATAATTATAGTCATAATTTTAATGATAATGAGGAGGTTAACTGGATATTTTTTGGCTAACTTTAAAATTGAAGTAAAAACTATTCGTTGATATATTATTTAATTTATTTATTATCTACATGTTTACGAAAGCTTGCCTGATCTCTAATGGAGTTTCTAGACATCTCTAAACTCAACCAAACTTTGTAGAGTAGCTTATACGCGAAAAATTTTTAAATGAGAAAATTGTACGGAAAATAGGTGGTCAGATGAAGCTTCCTTTTGGAATTGAGAAGTTAGATGATGTTCTGGGCGGGGGTCTGGACAAGGATACAATCAATCTAGTAATTGGTAGGAGTGGGGCTGGTAAAACAATCCTTGCCTCCCATTGGGCCGCTGAAGGCGCTAGAAATGGAGAGAACGTAGTTTATCTTGCTACAACTATGGGTAGGAAAAGTTGCGAGTCCTACCTAGGAAAGATGAAGTTTATGGAAGGTGTGTTTGATAGGATTCACTGGAGATTCGTTAGAATTGATGCGAAGTTTCTCCTACCCTTAACCCCGGAAAAGCTTGAAGAATCCGTGGTGGCCACCATAAAAACGCAACCGAGAGACGTTGATCGGATAGTTGTCGATTCCGTAACTGACATGGATAAGGCACTTGGGGATCCGGTTCTATATAGGTTGGCTCTGAGATATCTATCCAGACTTTTTCAAAAAAATGACGTCACCGCACTTTTTGTTGAAGAAGCACCATATATGCAAGAATGGAGTGAAACTAAGAATCTTGCAGAATCTGTCATTCTCCTCGATATTCTAAGAGTTCCTGACGGTTACGCCAGAGCTTTGAGAATCCTCAAAAAGTACAGGACTGCTCACCCTCTTGACTATATACCCTTCGAAATCACCGATCAAGGTATTGAAATTAGAGATGGAAAGTTTGTGAGAAGGAATTACGAATTCGAATATCGTGCTTGATTGATATGGAAGTAACAGAAAGGATTGATAGGGCTATTGAAGAAGGTTCCGAGATAATTCTGGTAATAGTGGAATCAAAGAGGTATGTTAAGGCGAGTTTGGAAATCTTAAAGTATCTAACGGAAAGGGCTGAAGGAGTTTTCGTGACTCTGAACAGACCCTACTCATCCCTTAAAAAGTTGATGACAAAAGAGGGGATAGATATCAATAAGATCATCTTTATAGATAGCATCACCAGACAACTCGGTGGGGAAGAGGTTGATTCGGAAAGGTGCGTTTATTTGAATTCTCCCGATCCAACTCAGATTCAGATGGCGATAGAGCAAACTATGGACAGAATATTTACCGAAAATAGGTTTATTTACATTGATTCTCTCTCAACGATATCCCTCTACAAATCGTTTGAAACTCTGCTAAAATTCATAAGGTATATCACGGGAAAAATCAGAATAAAAGGGTTTATAGGAACAATTTTCTCCATTGAGAAAGAAATTGACGACATATACTACTCGCAAATAGCATTGATGGTTGATGAAGTTATAGAGGTGAACGGTAAGTGAAATTCCAAACTGGTATAGATGCGTTTGATGCCAATACAGGCGGGATTTATCCTGGTTTTATTTTGCTGGTTGAGGAAACGGGTGCGGGCGGCAAGGAATTTGCCTTAACATCCATCATGAATTTGATAAATACCGGAGGAGAAGGAAATTGCATCTATGTGTCGATGACATCGAGCAGTGATGAGGTTAGAAGGGAGTTCAAGCTTACCTTTCCCGATTCTGAAGAGGGATGGATAGATAAGGTGGAGGTTGTCAGCTTTTCGAGGGAATATTTCGCAAGGACGATAATTCCAGTTTCTTGGATTTTAGAAGAGAAACCAACGTTGGCATCCCTAAAGACTGAATCGCTTCTTGAGAAATTAATCGATCTTTTTGAGAATGTTCCAGAGAGGAGTATTGTTGTATTGGACTCTCTAACATCTCTTGTGAGAAAAACGGACATTCTCGGAGGCGATGAAATAGAGTGGAAGGATCTGATGGATCTGCTCCTAGGGGTGAGAAAGATAGTAATCAAAAAAGACCTGCTCACCTACGCTCTATTAACAAAGGATGTGGTTGGTAGATCGAGGGAGGAAGAAATCTTCTCAACTGCAGATGGAATAGTCATTTTCGAGTGGATGGAGGAAAAAGAAAGTCTGAAAAGAACGATGTACATCAAAAGGCTCGTTGGTACGTTGGCTATGCTTGAAAAACAGAGGTTGGCAAAGTTTGATATATCTATAGATCCTTCAATTGGTTTGATAATATCGAGATTCCATAGGATAGTTTGAGTAGTACATATGAAGGTCTCCACAGGTATTGAAGGGATCGATTCCATCATTGGGGGAGGTATACCGGAAGGACATATAGTGACGATTTTTGGAACTTATGGAACGGGAAAAACGACTTTTGGGTTGCACTTCGTTTATCAGGGTTTGAGAAGTGGGGAGAATTGCATTTACATAAGCCTCGATGAGGATGAGGATAGTATACTCGATACCGCAAGCGGCTTCGGGATGGACCTGAGTAACTTCCAGGAAAATCTCGAAATAATCAGACTGGATCCGGTTGCTGTTAAGGAATCCCTCGAGAAAATAAGAAGCGAAATGCTTCAGGCGATTATGGAGAGGAGGGCCAAAAGATTGGTGGTGGACACCATCAGTGTTCTGGAAGGACTTTTTGACGAAAAGGAGAGGTGGATTCCCCTGTCTTATCTTAGAAATATAATAAAGAAGTCTGGAGTTACTGCAATCCTCACTTCTGAGGCCGATAAAACCCAATTGAGCAGCAAATACGGGATATTGGAGTACATATCTGATGGTGCTGTGGCTCTGAGATACCTGAGAAAAACAGAGATAGAGGAGCCTGTACTCGCATTGGAAGTCGTGAAGATGAGGAGGGTGAAACACTCCAGAAAATTGACGCCCTATATAATCACCGACAAAGGGATAGAGGTTCTTGAAGGTGCAGAATTGTTCTAGTCTTATAGGAACAACATAAAATTTTTAAAATAAAAAATTTCAGGTATAGAGGATCATATCCAAACCTAAAACTGCAACGTGGTATATGTTCAAGACTCCAATCAAATCTCCCTCTTCTACCACTCCATCCGATACGGGTA
>QMZD01000099.1 GCA_003662985.1 Archaeoglobales archaeon
AAATTGTTAAATTTTGCCCCGTATATTCTGGATTAATGTCAATCTATGCCTTTGCGGATATGGAGAATGGTAGGGCCAGAAGGATTTATGCAAACTGTAGGTATCCTTCGAGACAGGAGGGAAACCTTCTCCTGGACTTCGATGGAGAGGTGAATTTGAAATATGACAATGAGCTCCCTCTCCGTCTGAGAGATTTCTATGCTTTGGTTGCCATTCGACCATCCCATATCCTTGCATCGCGGGATGTTTTCGGAGGCAAACCCCTCTACTACAACCCTTTCAGCCTCTCCTTTTCCTCTTTCAGGAATTACTTTGAGAACCAAGAAGAGATCGTCGAGTTGATGCCAGGAGAGGTTTTAAAACTGGGATACGATGGAAGCATTATAGAAAGGAAACACTATTCCTTCGAGGATGTTTTCAGCTTGAATGAAGAAGACATTGATCAGGAGGAATTTGGAGAGAAATTTTTAGGAATTCTTGAGAGGCTCAAACCGAAGGGTTGCTTAGCCTTCTCTGGAGGAATAGATTCCTCGTTCCTCGCATCAATTTACGATCTCGATCTGGTGTCTGTAACAGCCAATGAAAAAGAAGAAGAATGGTTGAAGGAGTGCAGTAAACTGATGGGAAAGGAGATAGAGATCAGGAGATTTGGGAAATCGGATGTGGAGGAAGCTTTACCTAAAGTAATGGACACCATCGAAACGACCGACTTTTTTCAGGTCTCGATAGCCCTCCCAATCTATCTCGTCATGAAATTCGCAAAGGAGCTTGGATATAACAACATCGTATTCGGTCAGGGAGCAGATGAGCTTTTTGGAGGGTATATGAGATACACAACGATGGATAGAAGCAAGCTGAGGGATTCGCTGATTGAAGACGTCCGAAACGTAGGTGTCAAAAACATCGTTAGAGACACAAAAGTTGCATACTCGTTTGAGATGAAGCTCATCGCTCCATATCTCCAGTGGGATTTGATAGATCTCGCTTTAAAATTGCCTGTGGAGTTTAAACTAAGGAAAGTTGATGGAAAAGTGGTGAGAAAGTACATTTTGAGGAAAGTGGCTCTTGATCACCTCCCCAAAGAGATGGTTTTGAGAGAAAAGAAAGCGATTCAGTATTCAACTGGTGCATCAGAAATTCTGAAAAAAATTGCAAGAAGCCATGGAATGAAAGTTCAGGAGTTTTTGGAAAGATTGAAAACTAAAAATGATCTTGAAAGATTGAAAACTGAAGATGATCTTCGAAGAAATGATCTTTGAAGTTAACTGCAGAACAAATGGCTACTGTGGAAAATGCTGTTATGAGACTGAGATGCCCTTGACAGCGGGGGACATCGAAAGAATAAAAGCTCTCGGTTTTGATGAGGATGATTTTTCGGTGGTTGTAGAAGGTGTCAGGAGACTGAGGAACGTTAAGGGAGCATGCTACTTTTTGAAGGATAACAAATGCACGATCTATGAAAACCGGCCGATTGGATGCAGAATATATCCTCTGGTTTTGGATGAGGATGGAAAGGTTGTTGTGGACGAAGTTTGTCCCCTCAAGGATGAAATAGAAGCAGAATTAACACCTAAGATAGTCGAGCGGGCTGCAATAGCACTTAGAAAGATTGTTGAGGAAGTTTACGGGAGTAGAACCGGGATTTGATAATCTCTCCACCCGGACATATATGATAATGCGTTAAAAAAGTTATCCAACCAATTCAAGCAAAAATCTCGAGAGATTTTCTGCATCCTCTTTTTTCTTCATGATGGTATCAGCTTTAACAACTTCGACAAAATCAAGCTCATAATCTGAATCTTTTTCATCGATTACCAGAACATCGATGAAATCCCTGTAAACTTTTGCAACCCCAACTGGAGAAACTTCATATCCCAAAGCTCTCATGAACTTTCCCGCAGGGCCGCTTACGGGATTCTTTCCGATTATAGGGGACACAGCAATGACCTTTTTCTTTTTGAGAATCTCCTTATAGCCTCTTACGGAAATTATCGGACCGATGCTTGTTATAGGGTTTGAAGGACCTATTATCACAGCTTTACATTCCTCCAAAAACTCTTTTACTTCAGAGGGGATTTTTGCGTTCTCGATTCCTTTGAAGATGATATTGTTTACCTCTGGCTCCCCTCTTCTACCAACCCAGAATTCCTGAAAGTGCATGGTTCCGCTCTCGGTTTCGATGAGGGTGGATACCTCTTCGTTGCACATCGGGAATATCTCCTGCTTTATACCAAACCTGCTCTTTAGAATTCTCGTAGCCTCGAGAAGATTTTTTCCCTCCCTGAGAAGGTTGCTCCTTAAAATATGCGTTGCCCTGTCAACGTCTCCAATCATCATCCCCTCATCGAATCCTAAAAACTTAAGCCTCTCATATGTGATGAAGGAGTCGTTTCTTACACCCCACCATTTTTCCGTGTCAATAGTCTCTGAAAGTGCATATATGACGGAATCGATGTCTGGACAGATCTTGTTTCCTGAGACCCACACGTCCTCGGCGGTGTTTACAACAACAAAGAAGTCATCACATATCTCCTTTAAACCCCACAACAGCTTGGGTGTGCCTGTGCCACCGGAGAGTGTTGCTATCATTTCTTTCACCTCTTATCTTTTTCACTTTCTCAACTTCTCAACCTCACTCCAGCCCGATGGACTTTTTCCAGAGTATATATTCCTTCGTCAGAGAATTTTTTTCAATCAGATCTAGCGACAGGATGTATTCATCGGTAACCTCCCTCGAAGTTCCCACCACAAGATACCTCTCTCCTCCTATTTCCTCTACGTAACCCCTTGCCTCGATTTCCTCCCCTTTAATCGCCTGCCCCACATAGGTGTGGGTGAAGCAGAGGATGGCTCTCACCTTGGTTTTCGACAAGGGGAAACAGGCGGGATAGTCAAATGTGAGGCTATCATCTAGGAGTTCTCCCTTTATAGTGGTTTTTTCCAACCTTTTCCCTCTCCATTCTGGAATCGATTTGCCAAGCTCGTTGTAGTCTCTAACGTAGAGCAGGTCGAAGTAGGTAGAACCGAGGACTGCTCTGTGATATTTCCTTCTTTCATGGAGGAGGAAGATGTCGAATGGTATGTTCACCTTCCTTTTCGTATAGATGAAGTCCCACATCTCCTGGGAGGGTTCTGCTAACTTTCCACTCTCAATCCCATTTCTTATTTTCTCTCTGCCAATGAACCAGAAATCTCCGTACATAACAAAATCGACGTCGCTCTCTTCAGATTTCAAATCGATAAGCCTTGAACCTGTAACTCCCATTTTTTCCGTGGGAATTCCACTAAAGAATTCAACGATTTTTCTGAGCTCTTCATCGGTGAACTTACCTTCTAAAAGCTCTTTAATTTTATTTTCAGGTTTGTAAACCTTCTGGATATCCTCGTGCGGGACTAGAAAGATTCCCAGTTCTTCGTTGTAGTAAAGATCCCTCTCAGTTGAATATTTCACCGCCTCATCATGGAGGAGTTTTCTGTATCTCGTTCTTTCGAGGATTCTGTCTCCTCGGGGAGATGGGACGTATCTAAGAAAGGATTTTACGCCTTTGCTGTGATCGTAACCAACTATCGAAAAGAAACAATCTTTTACTTTAATAAAATCTCTGAGTCTGAGGGGTTTGGTGGGATTTTTTATCACTTCGGTTGGGGTTGAGAGTTCGGCCAAGAGCGTGGTAGAAAGTTCGGCTGAAAGCTCGTTTGAATGTCTTTTTGAAAATAGTCTACCACCCTGCATACGATCTAACCCGCTCAACCAGTTCCAACCCACTCTAACCCACTCTAACCACAGCCTAACGCCTTCCCGTCTTGGACTGAAAGATCGCGTAAACCCTTCTAATATCCTTCGCCTTTACCCCTGTATTTCTCCTATCTATCACTCTCCCGTCCCTGGATTTTATCTTTGAAATTCTGAATTTCTTGTTTCCGATCTCAAGCTCCTCTCCCACTCTGAATTCTGTCTCGCCAGGCACGTATATAGTTACAGGAGTCGTGATCGCCCTTTTGTGAAGGCTGATTCTTACCCCAACTTCTCCGATATCGCGGAGCCATATTGTTCTGATCTCTTTTGCTTCAGCCTCCTCACCCCTTTTGTTGTTTATAAGCTCGAGGGAGGTAACCTCACCTATCCTAAAGCCCGAATCAGTTTCAACAATCAATTCATCCCCTTTCTCAACCTTCTCGCTCTCCTTCAACCTTATCTTTCCCTTTTCTGATTCTCCCTCAAAGCTTATTATCGCATTAACCGCAATTTCCTTCTCTGGAGGGAATGTTGCATAGTTTCCGCACTCCTCGCACATGTAGAGGTGTGTTTTTTCCCTTATCAGTTTATGTCTCGTCTCTTCTCCGCAAACCTCGCAGTAAAAAAATTGTTTCATCCTTCCACCCTACCTTTTAGTCTCCCTTAAAGCATCTCTTAAAGCTTCCAGCACGGATCTCGCTGCAATGAGGTTGAGGAAGTAATCATCGTAGGCGTTTATCATCGCCCCTATTTTTGGAGTTCTTACCTCAAGTATCAGCTCGTTCCCCTCAGCTTTAGCCTCGCTCCATTCCGTGTCATCGGGTTTTAATGCCAAGGCGATTATCTCAGCCTCTCTGCCTCCTTCCCCTTCTACCCTTATCCTTACTTTGCCAGCACCGTACAGCATAGTCTGTCGACCTCTTTAATGAACTCATTCACCTTGTCGGGAGGTATGTTAGCTCCAGCAGCGACTCTATGCCCCCCACCCCTCCCGCCAACCTTTTCGGCAGCTTTGTACATAACCAGTCCCAGATCAACTATTTCGGAGAGTCTCATCGTTGTTCTGGAAGAAACCTTTGCAACATCCTTCTTTACGTTTACGGCCACAAATGGAAGGTCGCTGTAGAGGTATCTTGAAAGAATCGTAGCGATTGGGCCAGTAGTTGGGGCATCATCCATTACGAGATACCTTATGCAGTTTGCCAGTTTTACCTCTTCCTTTCTTCTTTTGATCTCCTCTAAAAGCTCGGTCTGGAACTTTCTCCAAATTTCAAATCCTCTTTCCAGAAATTTCTCATCCCGCATGCAAATTCCAAAACCTATACTAAAAGCCGAAACCCTGCCACAAGAATTCACAACATCGGCGAGAGTTAAAGCGTTCTGGATGAGTTCAGCTTTTAGCAGATATCTTTTTCCAAGAAAATCCTGTACGACCTCCTCACTTCCTCCAATCTCGAGAATTCTTAGCACTATCGCGTCAGAAAGTCGCCTTATATCTTCCTCGCTTAAGTTATCAATCTCAGCATCACCATCCAATCCCGTTTTTTCCAAAAATTCCTCAAGCTCATCCTCCTTTTTGTAAAAGTCTAGGTAAGGCTCTACTGAGATCTGCAATACCTCTTTAAGTTTTCCTGAATAAATTAAAAGGCCCTCTTTTTCTTCGATATATCCTTCAGCCACCCCTTCCCTAACTATCTCAGCATTACCGCCTTTTATCTTCTGTTTATCGCCGATGATCCCAGCCAGAGCGATTCCAACCAAATCCTTATTCTTTCCAAGCTGATTCGCAACGACATAAGTCGTTCCACTTGCAGAAAGTTCGAAAGACCCATCTAATCCTGCAAGATGCAGATTAACATGCACCAACTTTTTTGTCGGGTTAATCTTTCCCATTGGGAAGTGATGATCTATAATGAGAACATCTGAATTAACTTCTGACACAACGTCAGGATAGCCGCTGCCCATGTCCAGGAAAACCGTAAGTTCATCTCTTTCATAATCAAGATTCCCATTGTTCAATCCGTTAAGGAAGCTGAGATGGAATCTTTTGTCCATTCTCAGGAGGGATTTCGCAAGAATTGCTGCCGATGAAATTCCATCAACATCGTAATGGGTGAATATACGGATAAATTCATGGCTTCTGATCAATTCCGCTGCCTTCCTCGCTTCAGCCTTCAGAATGTCAAGCATGAGGTTTAATTGAAAGGTGGTTAAAAAAAGGTTGCCCATGAGGGTGAAGATTCCACTCAAATCAACTCAGAGGATTTCGTTGTTGCCAATTCTGTTCCAAAATCTACCTGGAATTATTAGATATTCTGCCCAATGAAAATGTAATTAAGCTCTGATAGTAAAGAGAAATCAAATAGTTAAATAAATATTTCTATCTTTGCTAACCTACTTGTAGACTGGATTTTTCCTAACTTTGATGCTAAAGGTTAGAGATTCTAGTACCACTTTGGTTATCCATTCCATTGGTTAACTAATTTTTTAAGAAATATAATATTAAAAAATTATAGGAAACTGACCCACATATAACCTACTTTAACTAGCCTATTTAAAAAATTAAGTCTATTTAACCCCTAGAATGTGCCTAGCAACGATAAGTTTCTCAATCTCCTTCGCTCCCTCATAAATTTCGGTTATCTTCGCATCCCTGTAGAACTGGTTTATCGGGTACTCGTCGATGTAACCATAGCCTCCATGGAATTGCAACGCCCAGTCACAGGTTTCGACTGCAACCTCTCCGGCGTACCACTTGGCCATCGAGGAGAGCATACTGTCCGGTTTACCTTGTTCAACTTGAATGGCTGCTGCCCTATAAGTGAGCGTTCTTGCTGCCTCGATTTTCGTTGCCAACTCAGCCAACCGGAATTGAATGTACTGGAAGGATGCCAGAGGGACCCCAAAAGCCATTCTTTGCTTGACGTAGTCTGCTGCAAGCTTTAAAGCACCTCTCGCA
>QMZD01000100.1 GCA_003662985.1 Archaeoglobales archaeon
TGAAGCTGTTGCCCCCCTCATTGAGAAGATTACTGGGGGTAGGGTTTATCTAAGAATAATTTCTAACCTAGCTGTCTACAGGCTTGCCAGAGCTTATGCCATATTTGATAAGGATGCAATTGGTGGAGAGGAGGTTGTGGAGGGAATACTGAACGCCTATGCTTTCGCTCTTGCAGATCCTTTTAGATGTGCGACACACAACAAAGGAATAATGAACGGTATCTCGGCTGTAACCATAGCCACCGGAAATGACTTCAGGGCTATAGAAGCTGGAGCCCATGCTTATGCGGCCATAAATGGCTACAAACCGCTTACAACCTATGAAAAGGACAGAAATGGAGATCTGGTAGGAACGATTGAGGTGCCGATCGCTGTTGGAACTGTTGGCGGTTCTACCTCTGTCAACCCGGTTGCAAAGGTGAGTTTGAAGATTCTGGGAGTTAAGAGCGCAGATGAGCTCTCTAGAGTTATCGCTGCAGTAGGTCTAGCTCAGAATTTCGCAGCCTTAAGGGCTTTAGCAACTGAAGGTATTCAGCGAGGCCATATGGCTTTGCATGCCAGAAACATAGCCATCTCAGTTGGGGCAAAGGGAGATGAGGTCGACAAAGTCGTTGAAATTCTCGTGAGGGAAAAAAAGGTTAGAGTCGACAGGGCAAGAGAGGTCTTGGAGGAAATTAGAAAAGTTAAGCTCTAATTCCAGTTTTAGAAAAGTTAAACCCCGGTTCTGAGTTGTAAACCTTTCAAATTTTTTCATGATTTTTTAAAAAGGAGAGAAATTCCACTTAAAAACTTTAAAACTATAAGACGATAAATGGTAAAAATTCATAAATCTTCGAAAAATTTATTATCCCATTAACTTTGGGTTCAGGGATGAGTTCGGAAATAGTTCAGGGACTTTACCTATCATTCCTTGGAATAACAGGTGTCTTCATCGTACTTGGTTGCCTAGCAGGTTTTATGTGGTTGATGGGGTTAATTCAAAGCAAAAGAGAAGGATATGAGATTGAAGAGGTTCCAGTAAGAGAGAGAAAGTTCTCTGAGAGAGAGCTACTTGCGATAACTTCAGCAGTTCAATTCTATCATACACTTTATGAAGAGGTTGTAGATGTGCAAACTTCTGAAGGCTGGAAAAAGTACTCAAAAATTTACCAGGTGGAAAGATGAAGGAATTCAGAATAACGATCGATAAGGAAGAGTTCAATGTGAGAGTTGAGAAAGTTAGGCATGGAATCTACCGTGTAGAACTGAATGGTAAGTCAGCAGTCGTATCGATTGAGGAGGTAGCAGAAAAGATTTTTGCTTTCGAGAGGGCTGAACCGATCTTAACGGAAAGAGCAGAAAAGGTGAAGATGGAGCCGGGAAGTATCTATGCAATGCTTCCGGGAACTGTTGTGAAAATCTTCGTGAACGAGGGCGACGAGGTTAAAGCGGGGGATCCAATCCTTGTGCTTGAGGCTATGAAGATGGAGAACGAGATAACCTCTCCTATAAGCGGTGTTATAAAAAAGCTGAAAGTTAGAAAAGGTGAAAAGGTTGAAACAGGGGACTTGCTGGCCATAATCGGATAAAAACGGCAAAAACTGGTGAGGTGGTTACTTGTCTGACTTCTTAGGCGTTACAGGAATCACATCTATTACGCTTGGTGAAGCATTTATGCTTCTTATAGGGGGTGGGCTGATATATCTAGGAATCGAAAAGAAAATGGAGCCTTTACTCTTGGTACCAATTGGCCTCGGAGCAATCCTCGCCAATATCCCTAAGGGTGGGATAGCAGATTTGGGAGAAATGGGCGGAATACTCGCTCTTTTCCTCAATTATTTGGTTGGAACGGAGATCGTTCCATTGCTAATTTTCCTTGGTATAGGAGCTCTGACCGACTTCGGCCCCCTCATTGCCGATCCCAAAACCTTTCTTCTCGGAGCTGCAGCTCAGATAGGTATATTTTTAGCTTTAATCTTTGCACTGATCCTTGGATTCTCGCCGCAGGAGGCGGCATCCATTGGGATTATCGGAGGAGCGGATGGCCCCACAACGATCTATACGACAACGATTCTCGCTCCCCATATACTTGCAGCTACTGCTGTGGCTGCCTATAGCTACATGTCTCTGGTGCCTTTAATCCAGCCCCCGGTAATCAAAGCCCTAACGACAAAAGAAGAAAGAAGAATAAGGATGAAGACCCTTCGAAAGGTCTCAAGAAGGGAGAAAATAATCTTCCCAATTGTCACAATAGTTGTTTCAGGTCTGCTCGTCCCAAAAGCCCTGCCTCTTATAGGTATGCTTATGGCGGGAAACTTGTTCAGGGAGAGCGGAGTGACGGATAGGCTCGCAAAGGGAGCCAGCGAGGAGCTGCTCAACATCATGACGATAATTCTTGGGTTAACGGTTGGTGCAACAATGAAGGCCGAGAGCTTTCTTCATCCAAAAACGCTCCTAGTTTTGATTTTAGGTGTTGTTGCGTTTGCTTCTGCTACTGCTGGAGGAGTCATCCTTGCAAAACTGATGAATCTATTTGTGAAAGAAAAGGTAAATCCGATGATAGGGGCCGCTGGCGTCTCTGCCGTGCCGATGTCGGCAAGGGTTGTTCAGAAGCTTGCCCTAAGTGAGGATCCGGAGAATCATTTGCTGATGCATGCGATGGGGCCGAATGTTGCCGGCGTGATTGGGTCCGCTACGGCTGCAGGAATTCTTATCCATTTTCTTATCTAAATGTCTATTTTCTATTTTGTCTATTTACAGTTTACAAATTTCTTAGCTCCAGATTACTGGATGGGTTGACTTAAAGTTCCAAAATCACTCTGAATCATATTCAAGACCATCAAGAATATAGTCATCATCGAAATATCTTCTGATGATTCTTCTTGCATTTGCTAAACATGAATCGAAATCAGCTCCTAAAAACCTGAAAAAATCCTCTATCTGTTGAATAGATCGCATTTCAAAAAAGTTTGATGCAGCTGATGAAAGTATAAGTGGTGTTGAGAGCTTTTTTGCCATTGATATCAAATCTTCTGCCCGTTCAAATAATCTCATTCTCCTTGTTCCCTTGACTCCAAGAAACTTTGAAAAGGATAACTCGATAGCAACATCCTTCTCGCTTGCCAGTTTCAATGCAACGTAGTCAATTCTGTTCTGTGCGGAATCAAGGAGGATATCAACCTTTTTTCTTGAAATCGCCTCTCTCAGCACGGATATCTCGGAGGATTTTACTCCAATTATCCATGACTTTTCAGCTTTTCTCAGCTCCCGTTTAAGGGTTGCAACGTCATCGCATTCGATCAGGTATGCAGGGAAGATCGCTCGCTCTATCACTTCCATTTCTGAAGGATCTTTGGTGAAATAAATACAGGAATCATAACCAAGCAATCTAAGCTTCTCAGGATCTGGCTTAAACCTAACTAAATCTGGTTTCAAGGTTTTGAATTCGACCATCTTATACCTCAACATTTCGATTCTACAATACTTCGTCACTTCACTTCAGTACCTCAAGTCCTCAGTACCCTTTCAATATCAACTCTCTTGCAGCATTGATCACACTTTCCCTTTTTAATGGATAGGTCGTGATCTTCACTCTAACAACGATTCCGTCTCCGTGACTTATGAGAACAACTCTACCAAGATACGCCTCCTGCTTATCCACCCTTATGTGCAGAAAACCATCCTCATCAATTCTAAGATCCAGTTCATTCAGGAGAATATCCTTCTGATCCTCGATCCTTTCAATAAAGGAGTTCCAGAAATCTCTGATTTCCCTCTTCTTGTCTATCTCAACCTCAAGAAAGACAAGGGGGTTTCCAAAATGTCCCTCAGCTTTCGAAGCAATGATCTCAAACTCGAAAGGGATGAGAGTTGCTATCGCCTCAGCCACCTTCTCTGAATCTTCTGTCGAGTGGACTGTCGCATAGATGTTTATCCTTTCAATTTTCATAATTTCATAAAATTTAAACAAAACTAAAATTAAAAATGATTAGCGCCTTCTCAGCTTAGCTCTCACGCTTGGTCTGGCTTTCTCTGCTCCCCTGCCTCTATGCCTCAGTCCTCTCCCCTTCTTCCCTGCAGAGGTTAAACCTCTGAATGCCCTTCCCTTCTTGTTCGTTATCCAAGAGAGATCGTTATCTGCCTTGATGTCCGGTATGTCTCTATCAACAAGAATAACCTCAAACCACTTGTACTTTCCATCTTCTCCGACCCAGTATGAGTTGAGAACTTCCATGTTCGGATACCTTCTTGCGGCTCTCTCTTCTGCGATCCTCTGATGGCTCTTCTTTGGGGTTTTCTTGTTCACCAGCATCCTCTTGGTCTTTCTACCCCTTTTGAACCTCGTGATATGCCTGCCCCCCCTGCCAATTCTTACTCTAACAACGATAATTCCTCTCTTAGCCTTGTATCCAAGACTTCTAGCCCTATCGAGCCTTGTTGGTCTCCTGATTCTAACTACAGCTGGCTCTTTCCTCCACATCTGAAGCCTTGACCACATCAGTTCGCTTACGTAGCTTTCCTCAGGCTTCTTCCATGCCTCTCTGATGTACGCGTAACTTGACTTCATGAATTAACACCTCTTACCTTTTGAGCTTGATTGGAAACAGAGGTTTGAGTGAGTTAATAAATATATCGCATGAGGATCGGTTATTGGATAATCCTTGGGTTATTGAGTGATCCAGTTCAATCTCTAAGTGTTTTGGATTCTCAAGATCAGTTTCATGTTTTATAAACGTGATTTATCAGAAAGTTGTGAGAATAATTTCACTGGAACGAGAAAACATATAAAAATTTTTTAAAGGAATTAAAAACTCTTGCACTCGAGAAAGTGTTCAACCGCCAGTCTTATCGCTGTATCGATAGAATCGGCACACGAAACACGCATTAATTCATCTAAAACGTCCTCAGATATTACGATCTGAATATTTGTTGCCCTCATAGCCTTAGATTCCTAATTTAAAACTTAAGACTTTCTAAAAATCTCTTGGTTATCATATGATAATGATGAGCCACAGGGCACATCTGATGAGATTTATTTGATTGTGAAATCTGTTACTTTGTTCATTTTGAAAGTTAATTAAAAACAGCGGATTGATTATTGATTGATCACTGATTATTTGATATTGAATATTTTGAATATTTATTGTTTAATTTTATTGTTAATTCAGATACAATAAGCAATCCTCAGTTATACAATCGAATCCAAAATTAAAGCTGAATGTATTTGATCTCATATCCATCCACCAACGCAATGAATGTGCAATTGGTAGGCTCAATTTAACGTATCTAAAGAAGATTTCCCATGCTTTGTTGATACCCCTATCTACAAATTGGGATATGGTGAATCTTGGGATATCTCTATCCTCCAAAAAACCATCATACAATGCTCATTTTTTTACATTTCTATTCTCTAACACTAGCAATCCTAGTATTACCATTTTTGAAAGGCACAAAAATTTTCAAAAGACATCCATCATACTACAGCACAAAATCGAATTCTGCAACAACGATCGTGTGATCAGATGGTTTGTTCTCCAATCTCGGTTTCATATCGATGTAGCAGTCCTTTGATCTATCTGCTAAGGGCTTCGATGCGAGGATGTGGTCGACTCTCCAACCCAGCTTTCTTTGAACTGCATCTTTTACACGGTAGTCAAAGAACGTGTACTGCTCCGGCTCAGGGTGATACTTTCTGAAGATGTCAATGAAGCCCAACGCCTTGACCTCCTCGAAGGCACGCTTGGCATCTTCGTGAAAGCAAACATGATTTCTCAATCTCTTGGGGTTGTGCACGTCTATATCATGTGGTGCAACGTTCATGTCTCCACACCATGCGACATAACCATTCAGATCCACCTTTCTTTTGAAATACTCCTTAAGCCTTGCAAGCCATTCGAGCTTATATGCATATTTCGGGCTATCGAGCTTGAATCCCTGGGGAACGTAGGTGTTCACAACAATCAGATCAGAGAACTCAGCCCTGATGAGCCTATCTCTATCTTGGGGCTCACTATCAAGTCCGAATTCAACTCTCTCAGGCTCTTTGAGCGAGGCAATTGCAACACCATTCCGTCCTTTCATCCCGCTGAAAACGATATGGTAGCCGATTCGATGGAAGTCAGCCTCGGGAAAGTTTCTATCATCCACCTTGGTTTCCTGCATGCATAGAATATCTGGTTTGTTCGCTTTCAACCATGGTATAACGATATGCAGCCGAGACCTAATCGAATTTACGTTGAAAGTTGCAATCTTCATAACTGTGCTTCGGTGTTTAAAAAACAAAAACTTTAGGGTAAAGTGTACATCGACACATTAAGAAAACAGATTAGGTTCGTAAACTCTTTCCAAGATCTTTACCCCTGCCTCCTTTTCGTAGTACCTGAAAACCGTGTAGACACCAAAGGTTATAAACGGTATAAAATAGGTTGCCCAGAAGATATTTACGATAACTGCAAACCAGAAGGGTGACATGTTAAGTCCTGAAATATAAAAAGCGCCCTTAACAACCGATGCAATCAATATTACTAGCAGTGTTACATAAGGTAAAACCAATTTGAAGGGGATTTTCTCCGCCTTCTTAGGTGTTACAGCGAAAGGTCTCTTCCTTCTCAAAATCCATGCAATGAAAGAAGCTGTTATCGTAGGGAAGGCTAAGAGCTCAATTGTCTGATGAAAGATGAAGCCCCTGAACCCGTATAACTTCCTTGCAGCGACA
>QMZD01000101.1 GCA_003662985.1 Archaeoglobales archaeon
AGAACATTTAAAGGTGCCAATAGACGTTCACTGCCATAACGATTTTGGTTTAGCTGTTGCGAACACCTATGTTGCGGTCTTAGCGGGAGCGAATCAAGTCCAAGTAACTGTGAACGGAATTGGAGAGAGAGCTGGTAATGCGAATCTTGCTGAAGTGGTAATGATCTTGGAGAGCTTCGAAGGAATAGAGACCGGAATCAGAACGGAGTACCTTGTCGAGACATCCAAGTTGGTTGAGAGATTTTCCGGTTTAAAGTTGCCACCGAACACTCCCATAGTTGGGGAGAACGCTTTCAGCCACGAGAGTGGAATTCACGCCCATGGAGTAATAAAAGAAGCATCAACTTTCGAACCTGGAGTTATAACACCGGAGATGGTGGGCCATAGAAGAAGAATTGTTCTCGGAAAGCATGCAGGAAGGCATCAGATAAAGAAGATTCTTGAAGAAGCTGGTTATCACGTTTCCGACGAGAATCTGACGAAAATAGTAGAAAAGGTCAAGGAGATCGGAGACAGAGGGAAGAGAGTTACCGATCTAGACTTGTTCACGATTGCAGAAGTCGTAATCGGGGAGCTAAAGAAGGAAGAGAGAGCAATTCTCGTTGACGAAATAACAGTACTAACAGGAAACAAGATAACTCCAACAGCAGTGATAAATGCAAATGTCATGGAAGACAGGAAAGTCACATCCGCCATAGGAGTTGGCCCGGTGGATGCTGCCCTTAAAGCCGTCACAGACTTGGTTGGAAAGAGCGTTAAGATTACGGAATTCAAAATGGATGCGATAACCGGTGGTAGTGACGCCCTTGCCGAGGTCTATGTCACTGTAGAGGACGAGACTGGCAGATCTTTCACTGCTAGGGCTGCTGGGCCGGATATCGTGATGGCGTCAATCGATGCTGTGATAAACGCCGTAAATTATCTCTTAATCCAAAAGAGGATTAACGGCTGAGGGAGTGAAATAAAACACTAAAAAAGGACTGATCCCTATGTTGGAACTCATAGACTCTCACTGCCATCTTCAAATGGAGAATTTCGACAGAGATAGGGAAGAAGTGATTAGAAGGGCTTTGGCTTCGGGAGTTAGTGAGATCATCGTCTCAGGCTTTGATTCTATCTCGAATTTCAAGGCACTCGAGCTTAATTCAAAGAGAAACCTCCATGTTACCCTCGGGCTCTCCCCAAACATGAGAAGGAACGAAAACTTGGAGTTCATCAAATCACAGATCATTGAGAATGCAAAAAGAATCGTGGCTGTTGGTGAGATTGGACTTGATAGGGTGAAGAGCAGACTTCCATTTAATAAACAGAAGGGTATTTTTAAGGAGTTTTTGGAGCTGGCCAGAGAAATTAACAAACCTGTAGTGATTCACGCCAGAGAAGCGGAGCTGGAAGCAATCGAGATTGCAAGGAGATATGACGTTGAGTGTATGCTCCACTGCTTTAACGGGAGTCTTAAGGCCTTAAAAGCTGCTCAAGATTCCGGATGTGTTATCTCAATCTCCACGATGATCGTGTTTTCTGAAAAACAGAAGAGAATTGCTAGAGAAGCAAATGTGGAGGATCTTGTTATTGAAACAGATAGCCCCTTCCTTTCGCCAAGGAGAGGAAGAAACGAACCTGCTTACGTCAGATATGCCCTTGAAGAGATCTCAAAAATTAAAGAAATTGAGGAGGAGGAGCTTGCAAGCGTTTTAACGGCAAACAGCAGGAAATTTTACAGGCTTGAATGCCCGGATACCCTCGGCTAAAATTAAGATCGCCACCAAGGCACAACTAAGGCTTACAATTCAGAAAAACAAACCAAATTACAAAATCCATTATGATGTTTAATCACTCAAAAAATTTTTTAAACATCCTAACCAAAGTTTATTGACCTTTTAATGGTAGTGATGAGATGGCACTTAAGAAGAGCATAAGTCTGGGGAAGCTCCAGAAGATAAGAAATTACATTTCTTCAAGAAGAACCGACAGAAAAAAGGTAGGACTTCTTATCGATGGCCCCAACATGCTTAGAAAGGAGTTCAACATAAACCTCCACGAGATAAGGGAGATAATAAACGAATATGGTGATATTAAGGTTGCAAGGGTTTTCTTGAATCAGTATGCGGGAGACAAGCTTGTGGAGGCGATAGAGAATCAAGGATTCGAGCCAATTATCACATCCGGCGATGTTGACGTCAGAATGGCGGTTGAGGCAATGGAACTCATCTACAATGAGTCAATAGATGCCTTAGCCCTTGTCACCAGGGATGCAGACTTCAAGGCCGTGCTTAAAAAAGCGATGGAGATGGGAAAAGAGACGATAATCATAGGTGCAGAACCTGGCTTTTCTGCTGCACTTAAAAACTCAGCAGATATAGCGATAATCCTGAATCAAGAGGATTTTGAGGAGGTTGGAGAAGAGGGCGAGGCTGAAGTAAGGATTACTTCCAGTAATCCAGAAACCATAGATGAGGTCATCGAGGTTTCAGAGAAATCCACTCGTTCGCCTCTTTAGTTTTCATACGGATTTTTTGCTTATACTTATATACCTTTCATCTGTTCTTGTTTCATGGATGTCTTCCTCTTTGAATATGTGACCTCCGGTGGTGAAGTTCCTGAAGAGATCGTGACAGAAGGTTTAGGTATGTTCAAGTCCCTTTATATGGGTTTCACAGGAGTTTCAGGTGTTGACAGGGTTAATTCCTTCGTAAAACCGGCGTACAGGGATTCACTATTCCTCAGAATTCCCCATTACGATATTACCGGAATTGCTTTCACCGATCTCTCGGACATCAAACAAAAAGTAGAAGAGTACGCTGAAAAGTCCGGGTGCTCCCTGATTATCGCTCCAGAGGATGATCACTTACTTTTAAATCTTACAAAAATTGCAGAAAAAAGAAGTGAGAACCTCGGATCCAGCAGCAAAGGGATCGCTATTGCCTCAGACAAGTGGGAAGTGTATAAGAAACTAAGGAGAAAAGTTAACGTCCCTTTGACCTCAGAAAAACCCCTTGAACCTCCTTTTGTTATGAAACCAAAAACTTCATGTGGCGGAGAGAGGATTGAAGTTGTCAAAAAAGAGGCATTCAAAAAAGAGATATTCAAAATTAAACCTGGATTTATCGCTCAGGAATTAATTGAGGGGATAAATCTAAGTGTTAGTATGCTTGTAGGAGATGATTTAAACCTCCTAAGCGTTAATGGGCAGATAATTGAGAACTTCAGGTATAAAGGTGCTGAAGTTCCCGCTCAAATTGATAAAGAAGACTTTAAGCTTGTTTTTGATGAGGCAGTAAAGGCCGTGGAATGCATAAAAGGTCTGCATGGCTATGTTGGAGTTGATGTCGTGCTTTCTGATGTACCTTACATAATCGAGGTAAACGCAAGACTAACAACCCCCTCTATCATCTTCGATAGAGTTTATCAGACGAATCTGGCGGAATTGCTTTTCAAGAATCATTATGGTGGATTGGATAGTGTTGAACTAAATCCTCAGGCTTCATTCAGACTGGAAAAAGCTGAAAAAGATAAATTCAAGTATAAAATACGAGATGTGGAGGTAATCGTAAAATACGGAAAATATGCACTTATTTTTTACAAAGTATAAGGGGAAAAGCCAGAAGTATAAAGTCAGAGAAATGGAGCACCGATTACTAACCAAGCAAAGTTTATCTACCAGAAAATAATTCCTCACACTATGCTTGAAGTTCAAATCAAAACCTCCTTACCAGAGTCATGCGTGCTTGGAGCTTTGGACGAAATTTTAACTCATGCGATCATGGAGGTGGAGGGTTTAACAGAGGTAAACGACGAAATCAAAGGGCTTTTAAGTGTCAGAGCAAGGAAAATCGAGGACATAATCGAGAACCTCCCCTCCTACTGTGAAGGAATAAGCGTATCATCAAAGGAGGCAAAAGTTCTTGTAAAGGAGCATACTTGTTTGCTCGCTCATTCTATAATAGCCTCAGGATGTTTGATTACCAAAGCAAACCTCGATGGGAGGAAAATCATTTGGAATGTCGTATGTGATTATGATTCCTTCCTCAGACTTATGAGAAATTTGGAGGAGACCGAAGTTGAATTTGAAATACTCTACAAAGGAAGACCAATTGAAAGTGGAAGGAAATCCAAAATCACCTACAGAGAAGAGGAGATTCTCAAAATTGCACTAGAAAAAGGATTTTTTGATTTTCCAAAACAAATAAAACTCGAGGAGCTTGCGGAGATATTTGGGATAGCACCCTCTACCCTTTCAGAGATCCTCAGGAGGGGGCAGAAAAAGGTTTTAAAGAATTACTTCGGGTTAGGGACTTAGGTTAGGGACTTAGTGTAGAGAACGTTTTAGAAATCCGATTAGGTGATTACCCCATCTTTTCTGAGGATTTCACAGATTTTACATACGTACTCAACTTCTTGGTCAACATTGAATTCTCCTACAACTATTTTCTCAACCAGCTCGTGTATTACCGCCTCCGCATTCTTAGAGGTTTCAATGATGTTTATTCCCTGCTGCCCCCTTTTGCTGTTCATATATTGAGACACGGCAGCCTGAGTGATACCAAGCATCTCGGCAGCGTCCTTACTCCTGTATCCGTACCTTTCAATGAGCTCCCTCGCCAGTTTAGCTCTTATTGCCGGCAAAACGTACCTTACGATAACCATACACGGAGGCTTCGTCATTAAAAATACTCTACCTACTAAGATTTAAAATTTGGGGTCCAATGGAGTTTGCGATGGATTTAGATTATCCACCACAGTTTTGCTCAGAGGATACCTCTATATTGGAATAAGAGAAGCCCTATATTGGAATAAAGGAAGCAAACCCTTTGCTGGACTTTCCTTTCAAAAATTGACTCCAAAGGATTTTCTTTCAAAGGTTAACCCCAAAGGATTTTTGCAGAGGTCACACTTCTTTAATGTGAACTGTAAACAGTTCGGATGGTAACATCTACCTAGGGTAATAAATCCGGGAATAACCAAGTAGGCATTTCAAACTTTCAAACTCGGAGTTTTTCCCTCAATCCGACAAAATTTAAGTATAAAAATCAATATTCTAGGGAGGTGTTTCATTATGGAAGAACTATTTCAATCCGCGGACTGGAAAACCGAAAAGCATGTGCCAGTCATAGAGTTACCGGAGAAACTCAAGAAGGGAGAAGTCGTTGAAGTTAGAGTCAGTGTTGGCAAGGAAATTCCCCATCCCAACACAACCGAACACCATATAAGGTGGATAAATCTGCTTTTCCTACCTGAAGGGGAAAAGTTCCCATGTGAAATTGGTAGAGTTGAGTTTCTCGCCCATGGAGAATCCGTTGAAGGGCCGAACACAAGCACGGTTTACGCTGAACCAATCGCTCTTTTCAACTTCAGAACAGAAAAAGCTGGAAAGTTGATAGCCGTTTCTTTCTGCAACATCCATGGATTGTGGAAGAACGAAGCTGAAATTAAGCTTGAATAAAGTTTCTTATCATCTATTTTTTTGAGCAGCTATCACAACGAATCCACCTTCTCCGTGACCCCCTTTAACGGGTTCTACGGAATCGATCTCCCTTGGATCCCTAAAGATCGTCTGGCAGGTTCTGATATCCCCAAAACCCAATTCCTTAAGCCAATTAATTAACTCCCCAGCAGAGTAAAATTTAGCCTTGCTGTAAAACACACTTTTCTCCTTCTTTTTCTCATACAGCTTGCCAAGAAAACTCTCCTTGTCGATTATACCTATGATTATACGTCCTCCAGGTCTGAGAACCCTTCTTGCCTCTTTAAGTGCCTGAACAGGATCTTGAACAAAACAGATTGTCACAACTATTAACACAAAATCAAAGGAGGAGTCACCAAACGGAAGATCCTCTGCCCTCCCCTCATAAACTTCTATTCCACGCTTTCTGGCTATCTCCGCCATCGCCCTTGCGGGTTCAACTCCTATCCTGATACCGAGAGGAGCGGCAAATCTCCCAGTACCGACACCCACTTCTAAGCCCTTACCTTCTGGAATGAATTCCTTCAAAGCCAGAATCTCCGATTCGTAGACGAACTTATTTTTCTCAAACCATTCATCGTATTGCTTAGCGTGTTTTTCGAAAACCTCTATACTGTCAATCATCCCCATACTTTTCACAACCCTTGAGTTTTTATAATCCCTTTTACAACCCCATTGGTATAATCTTTTTGGATTTAAGCTGTAAATAACCTAAGAAGTATAAGATCAGCATAACGTTCTCCCGCTCTGCACGAACCACTCGCTTCAGATTGCAAAAGGACTTCTGGGAGATCTTTATGTGTGATAGATCTGAAGTGTACAGTGCTGGAAACTCTCCAATTCCTGTTCCTCTTGCAAAAAAGTGATGGCTGAACTAAAGATAACATTTCAAAAAAACTGTGAAAAGCATTGAAGAGTTCAAAGGATTGGATTTTTGATCATATTATTACACTTTGTGATGGTCCAAAGAAGATTCCTCTCCCACCAACCAGCTAACTACTTTTCCACCTCCAACTACCTTTCAACAAACTCCAAAATAGCCCTGTTAACCTCCTCAGGTTTTTCAAGCATCACCATGTGACCAGCATCTTCTATCTCAACAACTCTAGCACCAATCGTTTTCTCAAAGAAGGCTGAATATTTAGGAGGTGTCATGATGTCGTCTTTACCAACAATGCATAGA
>QMZD01000102.1 GCA_003662985.1 Archaeoglobales archaeon
AGTCTGTGCTCTTCACTAAGCTCAAAATTCATTCTCCCTTCCACCTCGCCCTTCTCTTCTGCACAAAAGCTGCCATACCCTCTCTAAAGTCTTCAGTCGGAATGAGCTCAATAATCTCGTGCATTCCGGTATCCAAGGATGCTTTGAAGATCTTTCGTAGCGAACGCATGGATTCCTTGATAGCCTTGGTAGATAGCGGTGCTAAACAGGAAACTTTATCTACATACTCAATTCCTGCAATTTCGATCTGATCTGCCGGAACAATTATGTCTACGAGTCCGAGCCTCATCGCTTCCTCAGCATCCATCTGCTCACCTGTTAGACAGTATCTCGCAAGCTTCCTACCGAGCAATGCGATGCCCACTGTTGAGGCTATCGGTGGAAGTGCTCCAATTAGTCCTTCAGGAACTGCAAAGCTCGCCTCTTCGCTTGCGATGACGATGTCAAATAATAGGTTCAATTCCATCCCTCCTCCAAAGGCGTAGCCGTTGACGAGCGATATTACTGGCTTTGTGTAGCTCATTAGGGTTTCAACAAGGGGCGAGGCTACTTTTTCAAAGAACTCCTTTCCATCCGTAAACTTCTTCCACGATCCCATTACCGCTATGTCATCGCCAGCACAGAAGGCTCTGCCCTTTCCTGTAATCACGACGGCTCTAACGTCTTTGTCCTCCTCAGCTTTCAGGAGAGCTCTGTTAAGGCCAATCCACATATCTTCGTTAAGAGCGTTGAGCTTGTCTGGTCTGTTCATCGTTATCATTGCATAATTGTGTCTCTTTTCGTAGATCACTGGACCGAATTCGACTTTCTCATACTTCCATTTGTAAAAGCCTTCACCGCTCTTCTTTCCTAACCTGTTAGTGTCGACCATTTCTTTCAGCAGTGGGTCGATCTCGTACTCCTCGAGACCTGTCTCGCTCTTTCTTGCTTCAAGCGTTTTTAAGATGGCGTCTATTCCGTAGTCATCGGCCATTTCAAGTAACCCTCTTGGATAGCTCATGCCGAGCATCATCGCTTTCTCTACATCTTCCTTGCTTGCTATTCCGTTTCTGATCAGCCATGCAGCCTCGTTAACAGCTGGAGCGATTATTCTAAGAGGATTTACATTGTATGCGAGGCTCTTTGGAACCTTAGCTCTGCCGTAAATACCCTTATACTCGTAGAAACCTCTGCCTGTCTTCATTCCAAGCCTGCCCCCTTTTACCATCTCCTCGATGATCTTCGACGGTTTTATCTTTACACCCCTCTTTATTACCTCGTTCATCACGTAGTAGACAACATCAACTCCGCTGAAGTCTATAACCTCGAAAATTCCCATCGGCAGACCCAGTCTATACCTGGCAGCTGCATCGACTTCTTCGGGTTTGTGTCCTTCCTCAACAAGCCTCAAAGCTTCCGTGAACACTCTTAGGTTTATCCTGTTTACGAGGAATCCCGGGACATCTTTTTCGACAACGACATAGTCCATTCCAATGCTTTTCGCGAATTCAACCGTCCTCCTCAGAGTCTCGTCGCTCATCTTTTCTCCCTTTATGATTTCGACGAGCTTTATTAGCATTGGCGGGTTGAAAAAGTGCAGGCCGATAACTTTGTCTTGCCTCGATGTAGCCGACGCTATATCTGTGATTGGGATTGTTGACGTATTCGTCGAGAGAATCACGTCTTCCCTGCAGTTCTCATCGAGGGTTTTGAAGACTTCTCTTTTCACATCCGTATTCTCTACGACGGCTTCAATAACGAAGTCGGCACTCTTTGCTGCTTCTGCGAGATTCTTTGTCGTTTTAATCCTGCCAAGTACATCTTCTACTCTCTCCTTTAATCTTCCCTTTTCCGACAGTTTTCTCAGACTCCACTCTATTTTCTGCATTGCTTTCTCGAGAAATTCATCCTTGATATCAACCAGGGTTACCTCGCGCCCTGCAAGTGCGCACACCTCAGCTATACCGTGTCCCATCGTTCCAGCACCAACCACAACAACATTTTTCATCTAACCAGCCTCTTAAATTTTTGGTCGTGTAACATCATAGGTGTAAATTCCCTCCCACCTTATATCCCTATCCGGCTTCATAACTTCACTGATAAACGATTTAGATTGCTCTCTCAAACCTCATTTTAATAAGCTTGCGAGATTCTCAGCTCCTCTCTCCCCACTTATCTATTTGTTCTTCATTCTTTTCGCTATCCACCCATAAGCCTCTCCATCCACTGCTGCCATGATGCCATTCCCTCAAGCCTCTTGTGTTTCCTGAAGAAGTTCGAAATTCTCCAGTAACCTTTTTCTTCCATTTGCTTTGTGAATTCATTCAGAGCTTTCTCTGTCTCCTTTATTCTGCCCTCTAAATCGGAGTTGCCGAGGGAGTTCTTCAGCCTTAGCAGGATTCCTTTAACTTCGTTCGCCTATTCTTTCCCGTTTCGAGATCCACTTTATTTCAACTTGTAGTTTACTTCTCTCCATACATGGATCAAGTCTATCTGCCTTTCTTCAAAGCTTATCTTCTGTCCGCATTCCCTGCTACCAATCCTTTGAGTTTTCTCTCCGCTCTTCTTACCTTTCTTGCCAATCCTTTGAGTTATCGTTAATTCTACCTTCCCATTCCATGAATGAAGCTTTGTAGAATCTTCAGCGAAGTAGATGCTGACTGAAAGTTCCCTCTCAGCTTCATCTCAGCTCTTGCGTATACCTCCAGATGGTGGGAAGGAGGAGAAGTAAATCTGTAGTAAATCTGTTTACTTTATCCTTGGCATCTCTATAAGTCATTCTTAAAGCTGAATTAGCTGATTGCTTTGACGTCTGACATTTTTCGTATTCCATGGTCAAAGTCTTGCTGGTATTTCGACTTTCTATACATATTTACTAATTTAAATCTCTGAACTTTACCCGTTGGTGTTCGGGGGACGCTTTCTGTGAAATTACAGATTTCAGGTGCAAAACGTTTAGCCTTCTATAACAATAACGTTCTTTGTACGGCCCCAGGATGTAGAGGTATTCACTCTCATCAAACTTTCAAAGATCTTCTGTGCGCATCCAACCCCCCTTCAAAAGCCACTTCTGAATAGGTAAATCTTATTCCTTTTAGGGGTTAATTTCACCCAGTGTTTTAGCGTTTCTAAAAGATCCTTCACGTCCCTTCCTCCATCTTGCATAACCTCTATTTTGCTCTTTCTACTGCATCTAAAGCCTCTGGATTCACAAGACCTGATGTGTCTCCTAGCTCTTCTCCTAGGTATTTGGCTTTAATTAGTCTTCGCATTACTTTCATGGTTCTCGTTTTGGGTAAATCCTCTACGAACTTTATGTCGTCTGGTGTCAAAGCCTTGCCCAATCTTTCAGCCACTATTTTCTTAAGCTCATCTCTCAATTTTTCACTTGGTTGGTATCCAGGTTTTAATACAGCGAAACACACAACCGCACTACCTTTAACGGGATGAGGTACGCCTATGGCTGCTGCTTCTGCAACAGCAGGGTGGGAAAGTAAAACTTCTTCAAACTCTGCTGGACCAAGTCTACGTCCTGAACTCTTTATGACATCATCGGCTCTGCCTCGATGGAACCAGAACCCATCTTCATCAACATATATAAGATCCCCATGATACCAGACATTAGGCCATCTTGAAAAGTAAGTTTTTAGATATCTGTCTGGATCCTTCCAAAAACCTCTTGTCTGAGCAGGGGTTGGTTTTTTACAAACAAGGTATCCTACTTCACCTCTTACTGGTCTCCCCTCGTCATTGAAAACATCAACATCCATGCCCGGTGTACGCCCTATACAGCATGGTTTTAGTGGCATAACGACAGTTGATCCAACAAACTCACCAAAAATTTCAGTTCCACCGGATGCATTGATTATTGGAACATTTTTATTTCCAACAACTTCAAAACACCACATCCAAGTTTCGTAGTCTATTGGTTCACCTGTGGTCACAATCGTTCTCAATGTAGATAGATCATGCTTTTTAACCAGTTCATCTCCGAATGATTTAGCGATTCTTAAAGCTGTAGGTGGCACACCTGCACTTGTGACGCCGTACTTCTCTACTATGTCCCAAAGCCTATCTGGTGAGGGATAAAAAGGAAGGCCATCATAGAAAAGAAGTGTCCCTCCAACTGCATGTGTGCCTATCATTGGAAGTGGACCCATTACCCATCCGAAATCGGTAATCCAGAATACTGTGTCATCTTCATGTACATCCATAACCAAAGAACCAGCTTCAGCCGCTTTGACGAGCGTGCCGCCATGAACGAGTACAACACCTTTGGGCTTACCAGAAGTGCCTGCTGTATATCCGACTATGCATACATCCTCTGAGTCCGTTTTTTCTGTTTCAAAATGTTTTGGTTGGTTCTGAATGAGTTCATGCCACCAGACATCAACACCATCTGTCCAAGGCACATCTATACTCAGTCTTTTAACGACTACAACATGTTCGAGGGTTTTCACTCTCTCTGCAACTTGGGTTGCAACCTCTTTTAGCTTTACCTGTTTGCCTCCTCTTATGAAGCCATCAACGGTTATTAGTACCTTGGCTCCCAAATCTTCTAGCCTTGTTGCCACAGCTTCTGGACCATATCCAGAGAATAACGGGCACATTATTGCTCCAACGTTGAATATCGCATATGTTGCTATTGCTGTCTCTGGTATTAAGGGCATGAACATCCCAACGGCATCTCCCTTTTTAACTCCTAGGGATCTCAGAGCATTAGAAAATTTATTAACCTCTCTATACATCTCCCAGTAGGTAAGTTTTCTCGACGTAAAGTCTTCGCTTTCCCAAATAAGTGCTACCCGATTTCTGCTTGCAGGAGAGAGTGCATGTTTATTCACGCAGTTGTGCGTAATGTTTACTTTACCTCCAACAAACCACTTTGGCCAAGCGATTCCTTTTGACATATCAAGGACTTTATTATACGGCTCGAAGAATTCAATTCCCAAAAATTTTACTATAGCATCCCAGAACCACTCGGGGTCTTCCGTAGAGCGCTTCAAAAGCTCCTCATAGCTTTTTATTCCGTGCATGTCCATAAATTTTTTAATGTTGCTCCGCTCAATAACTTCTTTAGGAGGGTGCCAAACGATTTCAAGCTTACCAGCTTTTTCAGCCATTTTCTTCACCCTTCCCATTCCTCTTTAATAAACTCATACGTTTTATCCTTAAATTCTACCGAAGTTCTGAGAGGTTTGCCGAGCCACTCTGAGTAAAAGCTGTCAATATCTGGCAGAAAGTCAAAGATTATTGGATAACCTTTCGGAACCGACTCCACCTCTAACTGAGTCCCACAACTCGGACAGTAGAATTCTCTTATCTCCCATATCTCAGGATCTGGCTTCCAGACTCCTGGATATATTTCTTCAAGCTTTTCCTCATCATCCCGTACATAGATTAATGCTTTAAGCTTCCAGTTTACTCTGTAGTCGCCAAACTCATGTCCGCATTCGCATTTGACGACTCTTTCCCCGTTCTCCTTTTCCACTATAAATAAATGTGGACCTATGGGTAGTAGTATCCTATCCTCCCACGGAACTCTTTCTTGGAGGATCTCTATGTATTTGTCAAACCTGTCTGAGTCTTTTATAGGTGCAGACGTTATCTCCTTGACGTCGGGCCATGGCAATTTCCCCTCAATGAGACTCTTCAACACATCCTTCGACACCTCAACCATCTTTTTCACCCCCTAAAATTTGAAATCCTCAGGCAAACACCAAAATTCCTTAAATTCCTGTGACCATCGCCTACTAACTCTGGATGAACTCTGATAAGCCTCCTTTAATAGTTCATGGAATTGTTTTTTGAGTACGATTTCTCTTTGCTTTTTCCACCACTCCTTTACAGGTATTCCACGTTTTAGCCTATTCCTTCTCTCCTCTTCTCTCAACTTTTTTGTCTCTTCCTCGTCTACTTTATACACCCTCTCGGCTGCCTCTGGTGTCTCAACTAATTTTACTTTGTATATCCTCTCGGCTGCCTCTGGTGTTATTTTCTCCAAATTCAAATCTTTCTCAACTAGTTTAGGGTCCCTCTCTATGGGGTCTCCAAGCCCACCATTTCCACCAAATCCAAGAGCTATGGCCACATCACCATCCCTTACTTGAAAACATTTTAATCGCTTAAAGATGTGAATTTCGGCGTCTGGAGCTCTCTCCTTTAGGTATTCAACTGGATTTATTCCCTTCCAAGGTGCAAGTGCCAACTCTTTCAAGTTTATTCTGCCTCCAGCCCATTTTTCCTTGGAATTTCTCACGACGAAGAACGTAGGGGTGGGTCCAGGATATCCACCAAAAATCTGAGAATTTGGTGCCGTAATCCACGTACAGGTTATAGCAGTAGGAACAATACTCGTAAACTCTGTTCCGTAGATATTAATAATAGACACTGCATCATTACCACCACGGTATTTACCCGCACCACCAGAATTCGGAACTACCGCTATTTCACCAAAGTAAGGTGGCACAAGCTCTAACACCTCAAGATTTCCCATCTCAGTTTCTTGATTCCAAACCTGATAGCAGCAATCCTCGCCGTCAAGACAACCACGTGCTCCGAGACCAGGGGCACCAGCAATTTCGTAAGTACACCAAACGTACATTTG
>QMZD01000103.1 GCA_003662985.1 Archaeoglobales archaeon
CTTCTAAACGGCTTTTTTGGCACAATTATTTCATCAATGAAGTATTTTAAAAGATTTAAAAAGATTTAAAAAAGATTTAATCTTCCAATTTTTTCCAATTTTTGAAAAATGAATCGAAGGTGAGGAATTACTCACTATCCCCTGTAAAGGCCACATCTTTAAGCTCCCTTTCAGTGTAATGTCTCTCAATTCTTCTACTCAGCTCTCCTATGAACTCTCATTTGCTCATCGGGGCCAGTTTCCTTGCTTTGCCGAAAGACAGGATTTCCTCTTTGATAGAGTGCATTGGCCAACCTTAGGAAATTTCTCTCCTTACCTTTCTCAGACTGCTTTAGCGAGGAGCTTGAGTATGCCAAAGCTTGTTCAGCAAGTAAGTAACAAAGTTGGAGCGTATGGCATCTCAAAGCACCACAATAGATTCTTCGCCCCCTATATACCTGGGTAAAACAGGAAAACTTTACCTCCTGAAAGAGCTTTACGGTTCGATTAAACTTCCCGAGAGTGTGTATCATGAGGTTGTGGTGAAAGGCGAAGATGAGGGATTTGAAGATGCCACGAGAATTAAAGCGGAGATTGGGAAATTTCTGTTCGTCCATCAACCGGGAAGAGAGAGGGTGGATGAGGTCAAAGAACGCTCAGAAAGAATTGGTTTTCAGCTGGGCAAAGGCGAGATTGAGTGTATTGCACTCTGCATGGATATCGGGGATAAGGTCTTTCTGTCTGATGATGAAGATGCAAAAAAATTCGCGCGAATTTATGGAATTAACAGTAAAGGAACAATCTATCTGCTCCTGAAATCGTGCAAAGAAGGATTTTTAGGTAAAAAAGAATGTGGTAAAACTTTTGGAGAAATGGTACAAAAAGGATTCTGGGTCAGCCCGGAGATTGTGGAATTCTTTCACAGAACTCTTGAAAGGATATAAAAAGCGTCAGGTTGAAACTTGCATAATCTCTTGTTGCCTGCCAGCCCAAAATCGCCGAACCTCTTGAGCTTTTATGGACGGGATAAAGGTTAACGGGGAAGACGCTCTCCTAATCGCATTGGGAGACATGAAAGCAATATCATTGTATAGAGATAAAGACGAAGTGAGAGTAGAGAAGTATTCGGAAAGAGGATTAAGGTATGAGGAAATAATTGCCTAAGCTTCCCGTTTCCGGGAGAGAGGTAGCCAAGATTTTTAAAAAGTAAGTACGGGATGATCATCAAACCGGCAGTCACAATTTTACGCCATAAAGACCATGAAGACATGGAGACAAGGAGACATAAAAGACATAAAGAAACTCCACAAAGAAACGTATATGGACTGACAGTATCAGATCACAAAGAAATTGAGCCTACGCGAATACCTTTTCCTCCAGTTTCCTTACCCTTCTGATCAAATCCTCGATGATGTCTTGTCTTTCTCTCAAAGCTGAGATCTCAGCTTTCAGTTCTCCAATCTCTCTGGTATTCTCTCCTATTGCTGAGTAAAGAGAGTCTATCCTCTTGTTCGTCTCATCGATCCTTGAATTAACGTCATCCTCGAATTAACACCATCGATCCTTGCCGTGAGCTCCTCCCTGACCGCATCAATCCTCTTGTTCGTCTCATCGATCCGCAAATTCAAAGCTCTTAGATCTCTCTATATTTCCAACCCTGGATTCTATGCCGTCAAGCCTCTTGTTCATCGTGTCAATTGCCAGCTTAAATCCGTCAAGCTGGCCTCTAACTTCGGCTCTGAACTCCTTGAACTCATCCCTGAGCTCCCCCATTATTGCATTTTTGACTGCCACTGCAATCTTTTGAGCGTCCATAAACTCAAATTTTGTTGAAAAGATAAATCTTTTTTGGTCTAATGAGGATTGATATTAAATCGCATAGTGGTTGGCTTTGATTAGCTTTATACTGCCTCGATTATAGAAAGATTAAGGAAACTTATGAGTTATGGGGTTGGTTATGCACCTTCAAACTATTATGCTTCAGCGATAGAAAGGTGTTACGTGAGTTTAACCGTTATATACAAATTCAATCGATTTTCTTGCAAAATCCTGCTTAACCAGGTCAGTCCACTATCGGGTATGGTAGAGATCTTGGTGGAATTGAACTTGCCAGACTTCTCAGGCATGGCTGCGAAAATAACCAGACAAACAGGAAGTCATGAGCTTTTTGGTTGAGATTGGTTCAAAATATCCCCGAAAAATGGATCATCTGCTAAACTTCCTCCTAAGCATCTTCCTAAGCATCCTCCAACTAATCGTGAAATTTTCCAACTCCAAACCCAAACCCGAAATGCATTCTTAGATTCAGAAAATATTAAATAATCCGAAATTCAAATTTATTCGATGAATTATTCAATCGGAAAAAGAGGTAAAGTCGGAAAGAAGGGGGAGATCTACATTCCGAAAAAGATCAGAGAGTTAGCGGGCCTTATGCCGGGTGATGAGGTTGAGGTGGAGGTCGCCGGAGACAAACTTATGATAAGGAAAAGACCGACAGCTTTGGACCTGCTGAAGAGGGAGGCAGTTGCTGAGGTCAAGGTTGAAGAGATGAGAGAGATAAGGGACAGCTTATCTGAGAGGCTGATCGGCTGATTTCGGGCTTGCCCCCATCAATGGTGTTCATATGGTGTTCATCGACACCACCTTTCTGATGCCATTCTTCCACCTCGACGTAGATGTGGATGGTTTTTCAAGAGAAATTTTTAGAGAGAAGCTCTCCCACTTCAAGCTGATTCATGCCAGCGAGATAAGCATCATCGAGATCAAAGCCAAGATTGTGAGGATGAAGAGCACCAGAATCAAAAAAATTTTCAGAGAAAATCTTTCAATATTGCGGGATGATGATCGCTTTGTCTTCCATGGTTATACAGCCGACGATGATGTGAGATTCGAGGAAATAGAGCAATTAGACCTCAATTATATAGTTGGGTTAATCGTGTCCCAGGCCTTCAACGTGGGCCTCCTTCTAACCGAAGACGGGAAGATTCTAAAGGAAAAGGGCTCATTGAAAAAGCTGGGACTGGATGTTGTAAGCTGGAATGAGTTCGTTAAGCTTCAAAAGTAGAAGCTGAAAAAGATTCATCTCCTTTCAGCTATCAACAGGTGTTAAAGAGGTTGAAGGATTGACCTGTGGTCAGCCGAACGTTCAGAAATCACTTGACATTCCAAAACACTTAAGTAGAAAAAAATTGATTATGAAAAAGAGGGTGGAATAAATGAGACTGAAATTCCTCATTCTGATTATCATGCTTGCCGCGATTACCGGAGTTGTCAATGGCCTGAGTGTAAACGTCAAGCCGGAGAATCCTGTGAAGGGAGATCTGGTTACCATTTACGGTACAGCAACCCCAAACCAGGAGGTAAAAATAGATATCTCCTTCGTGAAGACTTTTAACAGTGATTTCACCTTCTATGTGAAAGGAATCAAGATTCCAAATGGTAAAAATAGTTTTACCGTGAATTTGTATGGTTGTGAGTATCTGAACATGAAAGGAAGGAGACAGATCATCGGATTCCTTTACACTCCTTGGATAGGACTGAGCAAAAAAGCGGAGAATGGTGTGGCAAGCCTCACCCAAAGCGTCCTTCCTGGCACGTACGATGTAATCATTCAGGGAAAATTCTGCAAGAATCCCAAGTTGGAAGTGGTTGCCTCGGGCTACATAAAGGCGAACGAAAATGGAGAATTCAGCTACTCTTATGACACATCTTCTCTTCCTATAGGTGACTTCGTCGTGCATGTAGATGGAATATCCAAGACGATCTCTTTAAAACCCTTCAAACTCAAGGAAAAATCCAGATCTTGGAGCTTAGACCCGTCATCATCCACTCATGTAAGCGTTCATACAGGTGCGCATGCAGATGATGACCAGTCGAATGGACAATCAAATGGACAATCAAATGGACAATCAAATGGACAATCAAATGGACAATCAAATGAATTGAAACCAATTCAAAAAGTAAAGGCCTTCAGCGGGATAGGACTAGTGAAAAGCAAGTTTTTCAAAGGTTTCAAATTCTTCTTGCTCAAATGAGTTAATCGTACCCCAGATATCCGAAAATTCCGGATTGATCAATTTACAGTTTAAATTAGTCGGATTTACCAATTTATACGCATCTCAATTCTTTTTTGAAAATCAAAAGATTTGGGAGATCAGGAGACTGGAGATTAGGAGATTTAGAGATTAGAGATTAGAGATTAGGAGATTAAGAGATTAGAGATTAGGGATAAGGAATTTAAAGGATATCAATGTGAGTCGTCTGGTATCTGGATTCTGGAGTAACCAACTTTCTAAACCAGCCATTTCCTTCGTAAATCGTTCTTATAAAAGCTGCTAAAAATACTAAGAGGATTCCCACTGCGAGAACTTCCTTGTCGGCGATGCCAAAAACATCGGCCCTGTAGTTGAAGATCCCAAAGCCAACTTCTCCATCGTATAAGGGCCAGAGAATTCTATAACCCGGATAAAAGACGATGCTGTCCTCAATAAGGTGAGCCGCAAACCCGACAGCGGCAAAGATGAATGTATCCGTTTGTCTGAACCCTCTCAAAATCAATGAGATGAGGAAAGCGTAAAGGAGGAGGAATGCGATGTTATGAAAGTCTCCATGCTCGATATGAAACAGTCCCGAAACCTCACCGATTTTAGCGGCCAGAATATCAATGTCCGGGGCGTAGGCGCTGAATATGATAAGCCATGAGTTTTCTCTACCTGTAATTCCCCTGTAAAGCATACCAAAGATTATCGCAATGGCGGTTGAGTAAACCAGATGCTCCGATAACATGTAAAAACTTGAAGTTCGTCTGGACGTATAAACTTTTTACTATCCCATGATCATGGATTCATTAAACTCCAAACTCCATCCACTGTCCGAGCTTTCCAATTTTACATTCCTCTGTTCATCCTTATACCCATCACTATAAAAATGGCAGATGGTAAAAACAGCAGAACCAGTCCAATGTACGCTTTAAACCCGTATTTCTCAATCCACAATTCTCCCATGCTTTTCTGCCTCTTGAGCTCCTCGTACATCAGACCCATCGTATCTCTCGTGAAGTCCTTCATCGTTGCGTATGTGGACTCGTAATCGTGTTTCACGGGGGATGTCAGTCTTATCATTGTCACTCCCTGTCCCCCTCTGAAGATAAACCAGTACAGGACGACGAGCTTTTTCTCCGCATTCTTTTTATCCTCAAGGTTCAGCCTGTTAACGTATATTTTATCGAAAATGACGGCTGATGTGCGATTCATCGGGATCTCTTCCACGCTCTCGTTGATTATGTTCCACCGGTTCCCATAGCAAACTTTCGGGTTGTGGAAACTCTTCCTCTTGTCGCTGTTTATTATGTCCATCCATATTATGCTTGAATTCTTTGAGTAAGCTCTGCTCAGTATGATGTCTGCTTCAAGGGCCTCGTAGACTCTTTTAGGATACCTGAAGTCGATTCCCCTCCATCCTCCGATCTCTTTGGGAAACCTCGCGATCTCGCTGGCGTTGTTGAAGTTGTACGCCGTTCTACCTATAAGTCTATGATCTGTTTTATGGAAGGCGGTATCTATAACCGTGTAATCGGCAAGGCTTTCAGGAGCTAGGACTACGATGAGAGCAGCCGAAAGCAAGAGCAATCCGAGGAGGATCAGAAAGATCGCTTTGACGTCAGCCAGCGTATGCACCTCCTGCTCAGTAATAACATAACCACGGCGATTATAAAAAGAATTAGGTCTGAGGCGTAGTGGAAGAAACCCATAGCAGTTTCAACTCCATAAAGCTCAGCGATGACGATGATCGAGGAAATCCTTAGTACATTTGCTATTAGAGCGAGGGGAACCGCAAGAATAATCAGAAGTGCTTTCAACCATAACCTGTCTCTAATCAGGTAGCTGTAAAGAGTTCCAATGGTGAGCAGAGAGACTATCGATCTGATTCCACTGCAGGGCGCACCTACAATAAAATTACAGCTCTTAAGCCGGATTTCCGCACCGATATTGTTCGCTTCTATTCCAAACAGATTTACAAATGATGTCGTTGCAAAAGCTGAAAGAACTTCAAGTTCGGTTGTTATGTCGTATATGGGAAGTGGAATAGCGAGTAAAATAAAAAAAATTGGAAATGCAAGCTTTTTAGATACATCAGATCCATAAAAAGTCATGACAAGCCCGAAAAAAGCGGTTAAAAAAGATACTGCTGAAAGAAAGTCGATTACCCAGAAAGAAGCTAAAATGTGCACGAAAAGAGAGATGGCTATTATGTAAATCCCGCGGACATCTACCGAATAAAACTCGATTTTTTGCCCTGTAAAGGTTCTATATGCGATGAATACCGAAACTGCTAGAACTATAAACCCGTGGGAGTAGTAGGTGTTGTAAATCCATGAGCCCGTGAGCCAGAGTATCGTTTGAAAGTAGACAAGTACGAGAAGTGCAGTTGAAATTATCATCGCAATTCCTCTGTTCATAAATATCATATGTCTAATCTCGATTTTTAAGATTATCGATTCAAAGAATATTTAACCTTATATCTAAAAACAATACTTGTGATTTATAACTTTACGATAATTTTAAATTGATTAAAAG
>QMZD01000104.1 GCA_003662985.1 Archaeoglobales archaeon
AATTAAATCCTTTCTCGAAATCCTTCTAAGATCGAATCTTTTATCGCCAAAGATGTACTCATCCATTTTGTAAAACTCACTTGTTTCTGTTCGATATATCTTAATGGCCACCGGAACTGGTTTGCCATCATCAAAACCATCGGCAAAGAAGACATTAGCTTCCTTGCCCGTGCTAATCACACCACCGAGGGCTCTTATGTACTTTTTGGATAATTTATAAAGGTTTTTAAGGGTCCTCTCATCAAGAACCTCCGCATAAATTTTCCTCTCAGAGCTATCTTTCTCCTTAATTCTGAGTTTCTCGAGGTAGAAATCTATTTTTTTAAGCTTTGACTCTTTCATAGTGTTCACCTGATTACCCAGTTGTTTAGCTGGGCATCCCCGAGTATCCCAAGCCCGCTAAATACAAAAAGTTATTTCTCATTCTATGAGATTCGGGGCTATCTGGAGAGTCTGAAATTGAAATTTTAACACATCTCTATTCTGACGCTCTTTATATTCCATAGATTTAAATCCGTCTCCCACTTTATATTTTTATGGTAATAGAAATCCATGAGAAATCTATTCTGGAGTTACTGCATTTTTGTTTCCGTTGTTGTATGGGATTTCTTTTATAAAAAGATTTTAACTTAAAAAGGTAGTGCATGAGACAAATTCGGCTCCAGAACAAAGGCATTAGAGAGATCCAAGGTATTGAGAAATTGACAATCAAACACTATAAAATCAAACACCGTAAACGGGTGCATTGAGCACTTCTGACAGCATTTCAACATAAGTGGGAGCGGGATCTATTGTTTTTGCCCTTGTATCGTATATTTCGAATTTTACTTTATTCTTCTTTATGGCAGAAGAAAGTATTTGTATTTCCTCTTTTATCGATTTGTTGAAGAGTGGCGTGTTTGCCTTTCCATCGGAAATCAGAATGCACCTCACGACTGAATTTTTGTTTTTCATTCTAAAACTTCTAGTTAACGTCAGAAGAGTCTGTAGAGCTGATGAAAGTGGGGTTCTCCCACCTGTTTTAACGTTCTGAAGTGCATCCATAACACTGGCGTATCTGCGAGTTGGAGGGACTAAAATGTCGGCTCCATAACCTCTGAAGGTTATTAAAGCAAGTGAGTCCCTTTTTACGTAACTGTTCTCTATTATCCTTTTGGCCACGCCTTTTGCAATGCTTATTCTCCGCATCGCCGCCATACTTCCGCTAGAATCGAGCAATATGATCGTCAGTCTTGGCACTCTGATTTTTCTCACTCTAACCCTCACATCGTCCTCATCTATTTTACTTTTAAACTTAGATGCAGAAGCTCTTATTGTTGCCACCAGATCGACATCACATAACTGTTCAGGTTTTAACGGAGGGGTGCTTGAGACTGGATAGCCATGAGGGTGGCCGATAACAGTGGCTTTTTCATCCCTCGACCCTCTCGTATTCTTCCCTTCTCTATTTCTCCTCCCAGTTAAGCGAACATCTAAATCCACATTAGAAGCTTCGAACTGTTCTCCTCCGTCACCCAATCCATCTCTGTTCTCTACCCTATCCTCACTTTTATCCTGATTTTTTTTATGGCTATGATTGTGTTCATGGTTGTGTTTCTTATTCTCTTTTCTTGTGTTATTTTCTGGCATTTTTGGTGGTGGGGGCTCGAATGGTTTTAACTTAATTCTGTGTGGTAAAGCTAGCTCCATTGCCCTCTTCAAATCTTCCAGACTAACTTTTTTTCTACCATCCAAGGCTGCAATCGCCTTCGCTGTTTTAACAGTAACTATCTCTGCTCTATGCGTTTTTATACCATTCTCGATTATGGTTTTAGCTAAAAGTTCGAGGAGCTCATCATCAACCTCTACTTTATTTACGATCTCTCTTGCTCTCCTTATGGATTCTCTAAGCTTCTCTTGCTCTCTCCGGTACTTCTCTCCGAAGGATAGTGGGTCACTCTGGAACTCTTCAACCCTCTTCACAATTTCGATCCTTTCTTCCATATTGTCGGAAGCTTCGACGTTTACAAACAGACCAAATCTATCCAGAATCTGTGGTCTGAGCTCACCCTCCTCGGGATTCATTGAGCCAATGAGGATGAAGCGAGATGGATGCTTTAGACTGACTCCTTCTCTCTCTATTACGTTCCAGCCCATGGCTGCAGAATCCAAGAGGACATCTGCAATGTAATCGTCGAGTAGATTTACCTCATCAATATACAGAATGTTCCTGTTCACTTCAGCAAGAATTCCGGGCTGTAAGGCTCTGATGCCCTCCTTTAATGCCTTCTGGATGTCTATAGTTCCAACTAGTCTGTCGATAGTAACGCTTAAAGGCAGATCAACGACTCTCATTTTCTTTCTTATCACTTCAATATTGCCGTTTTCCTTTTTTTCAAGGCACGCTTCGCACATTTCAAGTTCGTTGTTCGGATTGCAATTGAAAAGACAGTCTTTTACAGCTTCTATTTCTGGCAGCACGTCCGCTAAAGCCCTAACCATTGTCGACTTGCCAGTCCCCTTGTCACCACTGAGCAAAACCCCACCTATTGCTGGATTTACAGCGTTACACAGTAAAGCGAGCTTCGCTTTTTCCTGCCCAACTATTGCCGTAAAGGGAAAGTACATTTTCAACACCTACTCTAAACTCTCCTCCAAACTCTCCTTTAATTTACTCCAGACTTCAGAAACACTTCTGGCGTTTTCACTCCAGTTTTCGACATCATTCATCGTATACGTATTGATGACTCCTCCTTGAACGTCTCCAACGATACTGTCCTCGAGAATTCCTTCAATCTCTCCATAGACCTCTCTGAGTCTCTCGAGGAGCTGATCATCTGCATCCCACAAACCTCTTTCAGCAGCCTCGAACAACCTTCTGGTGATCTCCTCTGCAGCGTACACATTATTCTCTTCGAACCACTTCCGCATCTCATCATCCAGTACGTATGTATTCGCAATCTCATCGAAAACCCACTTATCGACGAGCTTGGTTGTAGCAGACCAGCCGTATAGGTGCACAATCTTCTTCGAGAATTCATTTGCCCCTCTGTAGCCGTGTTTCTTCATTTCGGAAATCCAGACTGGGTTTAGTAGTTTAGCCCTGACAACTCTCTCTATCTCATCCTTCATTTCTCTGATTGTTGTAGATGAAACATCTTTGGTATCAACGATGACTATCTCCGGCTCCTTACCCAAGCTTTTTACAGTATTGTAGAATCCCCCATGGTAGGAGAAATAGCAACAGCAGTTGAGTATGTCGTGCTCATCACTCACATGATCTCTCGTTACAACATCCACATTCTTCAGGTTAAGGATCAAACTTTCAAATGCCTCCTCTCCAAAGTATTTTCTTGTATATGCATATCCACTCCATTGAACCCAGGCTTTTGCCAGATCCTCATCATTCTGCCAGGCTGAAGCCTCAATAGCATAATTCACACCAGATCCATAACTGCCAGGGGGAGCACAAAACACCCTGCACAACGCAAGTTCCTCGTTTTTAATCTTCGATACGTGCTCCAGATAGTGTTTTCTGATGTAGTTCATCTCTGGTGATTCATCTAAAGCTGCAACCTTAGAAACAGCTTCATCAATCATGTAAATGTAGCTGGGTAACGTATCCCTCACTATGCCGCTAATTCGTATAACGACATCGATACGAGGCCTCTTTAATTCCTCAAGCGGGATTATTTCCAACCCCTTAATTGATCCATTTATCCAGATAGGCCTGACTCCAAGTAAATAGAGTATCTGAGCTATTTGCTCTCCATCAGCTTTGTATCCGTCTATGCTCCATAACCATTCTCCGATAGACTCGGGATATCTTTCGTGCTTTTCCAGGTAATGTCTGAGGAGCTTATTAGCCGTCTCGACTCCGACTTTCCATGCAGACTCAGTTGGAAGGGCGGTAGGATCGACTGTGAAGAAGTTTCTACCGGTTGGCAGTATCTCAATCTTTCCTCTCGTAAGCGATCCCGAGGCTCCCGGCTCAACGAATTCTCCACTTATCCCACTAATAAATCCATTATATTCATTCACACATTCCTTTATTTTGCTGGCGATCTCCAGCGCCTTTTTAAAAGCAGAAGTAATTTTTGCAGATTCAGGCATAGATGATGTTTCTTCAAGCATAGGTGATGTTTGTGATATTTCAAAAACATCTGAAATGTTTTTATTCAAGAATTGGACAATATTTTCATCATTTATATTTTCATCATTTCCGACTTTCAACAAATCATCTACTGTCTTAACTGCAGCCTTATGGAGTAAATGCAACGTTTCAGAATTGGTCAATCCCAGTTTATTGATCTCGCTAGGATTGGATTTCATCTCATCGTAATTCAGGCTGATGTATTCAGCCAGCACTCTTCTTATCGATGGAAAGTTGTTGCTGTCATAGGTCATGACAGTTGCAACATACTCGGCAAGCTTATCAGTGCGGGGGTGAGCAAATACATGCAACCCCATTTCTATTTGCGTCTCTCTGACTGCTTCAACATACCTGTGTATTTCCTCAATAACTTTTTCCGGGTCGGTAGCTTTAATTGGAATGTTATTGGCCTTGGATTTTTTGATTATGTCTTCATAAATTATCTTAGCCCTTTCAAAATCCCCAAGCTGTTTAGCTTTACTATACTGAGCAAGTAAGGATTCGATCTCTTCGAACACCTCAGCCATAGCCATCGGAGGATAAACATGGTCAACGATTGTTGCATAGCTCCTCCTCTTTGCAAGTACCCCTTCCATGGGATTTGAAACATTATAAACATACAAGTGGGGAACATCATCCACGCTTATCTCCGGCCAGCATGAAGTTGATAAACCAACACCTTTACCCGGTCTGAATTCCAAGTAGCCATGGGTTCCGAAGTGAACTATGATGTCCGCTTTAAACTTCCTCGTAATCCATCTATATACGGCAAGCCATTGATGTGGAGGGGGAATAGTTGGATTGTGTAAAATTCTGCAAACTTTTCCATCACATCTGCTGCCTGCACACCCAAATTTTGGCTGGGGTGTTATGAAAACGTTGCCAAAAAGCAATCCTGGAATAACAAATTTATTTTGATAAACCATGCCCGCAAGTTTCTTAACATCACCGGATGGAAAATCTCCAGCCAAAATATCCCCAGCTCTCCCCCACTCCCTTTCCATTTCTTGCCTTGTCTCGCTTGGTAGCTCATTGAACCACTCGTTGTAGGTCTCAATGTCCACGAAGTCAATTGCCCCTCCTCTCTCAACTATTTCCTCAACTGAAGTCCATCTAAACTCACTTATAGCTTTCCGTTCGAGTATAAGCCTTATCAGCTCTTTTCCGTTATTCGGTGGATTATCTATCTTATATCCAGCCTCTTTTAGCCTTTTCAGAAGTCTTGCAATACTTTCTGGAACATCCAATCCAAAACCAACGGCAACGCTTGCCTCAAGTCCCTTACATGGAGGGTTGATCAGCACTATTGCGATCTTTCTTTCCTCCGGTTTCTTTTTCCTTAACTCTATCCACTTCTTTATCCTCCTTGCTAAATATCTTGCATGCTCTGTGTATGGCTCAAAAGATTTAACACCGTCATCGCTGAGTTTTGTGCCAGCGAGATATACTGGCTCTATCAACCCATCAACCTCTGGCATTATTATCGTGTAAACTTGGGATAGGTAGTCCAAGCCTTGAGGATCATCATACCATTCCTCGACACTCTGAGATGATGAAAGACAGGGCTGAATAATTGGAACATTTAATGTTTTGAGGAGATTTATCCCCTCAACCTCTTTGAATCTATCATCTCTACTCCCATGATCGAGCAAAAAGAAATAAGTTGAATTAAGTATAGCATCAACGATCACTCTTCCGTCGATAATGAAAAATTCTCTGATGGTATCTTCCTTTGACGGGGTATTTAGTAGCTCATCTCTCCAGCCCTGTGTAAATACCGGCAACACTCCCAATCCTGCATCCTCAAAAGCTTTAACAACGGCATTGAAGTGCTTTAAATTGCCATAGAGCCAGTATGTTCTGTGAGTGATTATACCCACTAAGGGTTTTTCGCCATAAGCCCTGTTGTAGACTTTAAGGTATTCGTTTGTTGTTCTAAAAAGTCCGAATTCTGGATGGTATATTCCATGCCAAGGCAGTTCTTTAACATCTTCAACCTCCACCTTCAGCCCAACACTTTTGAGCATAAATCGGACTAGGTTTCTTAAATTATCCTCTCCACCGATTTTAAAGTAGGCTATCGCCTTGTTTAAAACGTCTGTAGAGCCTTTTGAAAGGTGGTAGTGATTATCTGAAGCTGAAATCACAATCTTGGCTTTAGAGTTCTCTATCGCTCTCTCGACTTTTTCTGGTAATTCATAAGCATAAACAAAAATAGCATCACTTTTTGCTATTCTTTCCACATATTTTTCGCTGGAGAAATCGCTTATGGCTAAGTACTCGAAACCCAGTTTTTCTGACTCTTTACCCAATATTCTGGATAAAACTGGAAGCATTGATGCCCCATATCCCACTATAAAGCTTA
>QMZD01000105.1 GCA_003662985.1 Archaeoglobales archaeon
GCTGACATACATCTTATCAATTCCCACCAGAGAATACATACCAAGAAATACGTCAAAGCAACTAGTTTTGGGGTTTGATAAATTGAGTGGATGGGATTCCCTTACATCATTCCTGCCTTCCTTAAAACTTGTTTAATCTCGGATATCTCTTGCCTAATGCTCTTAAGATTTGACTCTATGTAGTCCTTTAAATCCGAACGAAGAAGATCAATTCTCCCACCTATTTCTTCTCTGGTTTTCTTAGATTCTTCCTTTATCACCATTACGGTTTCATCCTGTTTCTCCAGCATCGAGTCCATTTTGCCTAACATCGTATCCTGCTTTTCTAACATCGAGTCCATTTTGCCTAACATCGTATCCTGCTTTTCTAACATCGAGTCCATTTTGCCTAGCATCGTATCCTGTTTCTCCAGCATCGTATCCTGTTTATCAAGCATTCTCCCGCCATAGGTTGCTATCTTTGCCAGCTGCATCGCTGTGAGGTAGCGATAGTATGATTCAACTTTCATCACACTTCCTTTGTAATCTTCGATCTCTATCTTCTCTACATCTGCATTTTCCGGAATTTCGGTTTTGATAAACTTTATAAACGAGCTCACTTTGTCTTCGTCACCATCTACAAGAACTTCAACAGCCTGCTTGCCATTTATGAACCTGTTATCCGCAAAGAACTTTTCTATCTCCAGAGATTCGGCTAAACCGAGAAGGAAAGGATGATATCCAACATCATGAACTTTTCCAGTTATGAGAATTCTTTTTTTCATTATTATACTCCCTCCAGAATCGTTTTTAAAGTTTTCTCTGTCATGCCAGCATGCAGCAAAAAGGTACGAATTGGACTAAATCGGTGAATTAAAATACTCCTAAAATAATTAGTAAATTTTGAGTATTAACGACCAACAGCATAACGGCATTGCCCTCCAACCTACGTAACTTTTTTATGTAGTATGTATATACAGCATATATGGCAAAAACGATACAGCTCCCTGATGATGTATACGAGAGAATCAAAAGATTTAAGAAAGACTTATCCTTTTCCGAGATGATAAACATACTTCTGGACGATTACAGAAGAAAAAAGAGAATGTCGAAGGTAGAATTCCTGAACTTCCTAGAAAATCTGGAAAATCTTTACAGAAACAGGAAGAAAGAAAGAGTAAGCGAAAGAATAGATGAGATACTATGGCGATAGCATGGCGGTAGCAGATTCCTCCTTTTTGGTTGCACTGTTTTTGCCTTACGACACGAATCATGAGAAGGCCAAAGAATTGTTTACGGAAACAGATACGGTTATCATACCTTACGAGATTCTAATAGAAACGCTTACAGTTTTGCTTTATAAAGAAAACGCTGAATTCGTGAGAGTTGTATACGAGACTCTAGAATCGACAGAAACCTTCATTATATACCTCAGCAATCAGAAATACTTGGAGAAAAGTTTAACAGTATTCCTCAACCAAGAAAATAAGCTTTCATACTTCGATTATGTCGCTATAAGCCTTTCAAAACTATTGAGGCAAGATCTGCTAACGTTTGACGAAAAGCAGTTGAAAGAGTTCCTGAGTAAGTGAAAGCATATCCAGAGTTAAGAAATAAACTAGATTAACAACCATAAGATTCTATCCTAAATCTAATCCAGAAATATTTTTAATTCCCTTCTTCAATGAGAGGCTGTGACCGAAACTTCAGCAAATAATGGGGTGGATTACCTCAAATTTCTGGCAGTTTCAGTTATAATTTCGCTTTTATTTCTAATACAAACTGTATCAGCAGAAGAACTCAACTTCACAGCTGATTATGCCTCCAAAGAAGAAATAGCAACCCAAACATTCCACATTGACGGATACAGGAGGATTTACACCTCTATTCCCATTGATAAATACGATTTTGCCAGAATAGAAGTAGAATTAAAACTAACCAAAGAGGTTTCAGGCACCGGTTTTTTTGTTATGGATTCCCGCTACACCCAGCAAACCGGCTTGAGCAATCATCTTGACTTCTATCAGCAACCATCCGAATTTGAAAAAAGAAGGATAGAATTTCAGATTAATGGTAAAGGTGAGATAAAAGTTGAAAAGGCTGAAGCAATAAAAATCACCCCAGATTACAGATTCGACGGCGAATACTACAACATCTACTTATTTATCAAATCTTCAGACGCCAATCAAGGCTTTAAAGGTGACATGAAGATATACTCCAAAAAATCCTTCAACACTTTAAGCTACACCCTCAAATTGAGCTACTTTGGCAGAGAAATTTTCAGGGATTCCAAAAGCCTAACATCCAAAAACAAATTTGCTAAGGGAAAGCTCAGCGATATAGAGGTGAACATCCCTGCAAGATTCTTTATCCTTCCCGGAACATACAACCTAGAGATAACCTCAAACGGGTGGAAATTCAGCAAAAGTTTCACCGTATGGCCTGGTATTTCCAGTATCGTTGCATTCGCTTTAGTAGCTCTGACTGTTTACGCAGGAGTGAGGTACAGAAGAGAGATAAGAGAATGGCTGGATTCTCTCAGTATTGGCCAAAAACTCGTACTGATAGCGATCATCCTCTTGATTTTCTCCGCTCTCATTCTCGCTTTTGAGAACAAAAGAAGCGCTAATTCGACCTCTATACTCGCTTACTATTTCCTCGTGCTGGGTGTGGGAAATCTCACAGCCGAATACATACTAGAAAGGAGAAATGAAGGAAGCAAAGAAAATTCGATTCAGGGAGCAAAGAAGAAAAATAAAGAGAGTAAAGAGGGCGAGGATACCAAAGATGAGGTTTTTGACCCCTATCCAGAAGTAAGGAGCATTATCAGTCTCATGGTTCTATCAATCTTACTCCATTTCACTCCAGAAGTCCTCAGAACCTTCCCATACCTCGATGTTGCCGCTTTCATCTCTGTTATATTTCTTGTTGTGTTATCGGTAAAAGAAAGAAAAATACGATAAACAAACGTAAAACTTAAGTATACATTAAATACATTGTATACATGGGAGTAATCTCTGCCAGAATACCCGAAGATTTAGAAAAAGAATTGGAGGAGTACATCAAGGAAGAGAAAGTAGAGAAGAGCGTTGCCGTAAGAAAGCTTCTATCTACTGCTATTGCGGAATGGAGGCGAGATAGAGCTCTTAAACTTTTGTCAGATGGGAAGGTATCTTTTTTAAAGGCTGTTGAAATTTCTGGTTTAGATGCATGGAGTTTTGCTGAATTTATTGAAGAGAAGAAAATTCCTTGGATAAAAACTGAGAACGTTCTTAAAGATCTGGAATGACGCAAAAAACACTCGTATTTGATGCTACCCCACTCATTTATCTCGCTAAAGTGAATAGGCTTCATTTAATCGAGAATATAGGATTAGAGAGAATAATACCCGAGAGTGTTTATGAGGAGGTTGTTATCAAGGGCAAGGAACTTGGGAAACCTGATGCATCGATCGTTGAAAAACTAGTAGAGAAGGGAATTTTCAAAATTGAAAAGGCATCGACAAAGCTTCAAGAGCTGGAAAAGAACAAAAACCTTAGCAAAGCAGATGTAGACGTTCTATCTTTAGCTAAACTGAAAAAAGGTATTGCCATACTGGATGACGAATATGCCAGAAAAGTAGCTGAAATTGAGAACATAGAAAATAAAGGTACCCTCTACATAATTTTCTTTCTTCTCAAAAACAATGTTATAACCAAAACCGAGGCAAGAGAAACCATTGATGCCATTATAGAAAAGGGATGGTACTGCTCCACAGACCTATACGCTAAAATTCTAAGAAGAATTGAGAGGCTCTAATAAAAACTTTAGATAAGCTTTACTGAGATTTTTGAGAGAAGTTGTGTTTCCAATCGGTTTTAGACAGAAATCAGAGTGATTTGGATCGATCAGACTAACTTCAGGCTGAATAACTACAAGGTGGTGGATACAACATTATCGACAAACTTCAACCCAGATACATCCTTTCAAGCTTTCTTGTTATATTCTTCCAATCATACTCCGACAAATCCGGTTTTTCAGCTTCCCAATCACCTGATAAAACACTTCTGGTAAATTCAACCATTTCGTCAAAATTTCTGGCAACAAAACCATACATTTCTGCCAGCTCCTTGCATGCGTTCATCTCATGGTCTATTGTCAAAACGGGGGTGTTGCATGCAATCGCTTCCAAGGCAGAAATACCAAAGCCCTCCCTCCTAGAAGGTAAAACGAAGAGTTTTGCCCCTTTAAGCAGAGAATAAAATCTCTCTTCATCAACAAAAGGTAAGAGATCAACTGAATCTTCAACTAAATCTATCCATTCCCCTTTTTTTAAACTTTCGAGCATTGACCCTTCTCCGATCAACGCAGCTTTAAAATCAAAATCGAATCTCCTTCGCAGTTCCTTACATAGCCGAATGAATACATCAGCTCCTTTCTCTTTTATTAGCCTACCGGCAAAAATTAGATCGTATTCCTCTGATGCTTCTATAGACTCTATTAATTCTAGGTCAACCCCATTTGGGATTATCTCCGCCTTACAACCCTTCTTTTCCAGCATATCAGCCGTAAGTTTCGAAACAGCGATATGCTTAGCCTTTATTTTAGCCACAACTCCCTCGACAACCTTACCAAAAAACCCCTTTCTTCCCAAATAATCGTACCAATAATCGTCCCACACCTCATGCCAAGTAACGAAGAGCCTGTTCCCCTTTAGCACAGAACAAACTCTGGAGGAAAAACATGAAAAATAGGGAAATGCCGTGCAATCGACAACATCGTAATCTCCCAAAAGAGATGGAATCACTTTCAATGCGAAGTATAAAGCTTCAGAAATCCTTCTCCTGTTGTTTTTATACAGTTCTTTCCATTCTCCAACGCCAACATATTCTATTCCATCTTGTTCTATCCTAGACCCAGCATTCCACCACTTCAGTGTTATCCATTCTACTTCATGTCTTTTAGCAAGCCTTCTAGCTATCTCGTAAATCCTCTTTTCTCCCCCTCCTTTCACAAACGGATAGGCTGCATCGTAAACGAAAGCAATTCTCATCGCCATCTTTCTATTTTTATTTGTTCTCCTCAAGCAAAAGCATGCTGAGGAAGAAAGCCGTATAAACCAGCTGCAAACCTGAAGACACGAGAACGAGAGAGGCAACGGCTAAAGCAATCTGACTCAGGCTTCCATAGCCGGATGCTATCCAGCTGTGGATTATGTAAGCTCCCGCTATAATTCCAGCTATGATCAGCAGAACACCGGCTGCAAGCTCCCTCTCCAAGGAGTGATAATCCAGGATTTTCAGAGCAAGGTTTGAGGTTGAGTAGCGATGAACCGTTGAGTATGCCGAGACCATCAAACCGAAGAACAAAGAGTTAAAACCCGTCAGGAAGGCTATTGCTCCTAAAATAAAAGAATGCATACTCCTCTGCTCAACATCCCCCCTCAGATAAAGAACCACCATCAGCAGTAGACCAAAGATCGTAAAAGCAATTCCCGGATAGACCAGCAAAGAATGGGGGTTGTAAAGCAACATGAGCCTGAGATGCCTCCATCCATCCTTCAAGCTTCTGAGCTTCGACCTTCCCTTCCTTTTTCTATACCTTATCCCAACCTCTTTTATCTTTAGCCCCTTTCTTGATGCTTCAACGATCATTTCACTTGCGAACTCCATACCATCAGATTTTAGTTCGAGTTTTTCAAGTGCCTTCCTCTTTATCGCCCTAAAACCCGATTGAGAATCGGAAATATTGAGTCCAAAAAACCTATTCAATGAACTAGTTAAAAACCTATTTCCCAGTTTATGAAGCAAATTCATAGCTCCTTTTTCAATTTCTCCCTTAAATCTCGAGCCTATAACGAGATCTACTCCATTTGTTATCGGTTTAAGCAAATCAGGAATTTGCTTAAAGTCGTAAGTTCCATCTGCATCACCCATTATTATTATATCTCCCTTGGCAGCTTTGAAACCCATCATATAGGCAAGGCCGTATCCTTTTTTTTCACTTCTCAAAACCTTTGCACCCATTTTCTCTGCGATCTCCGGTGTTCTGTCAGAAGAACTATCCACAACAATTATCTCGTATTGAAACTCGTTAAGGGAATTCATTACCTTCTTGATCTCTTCAATACATTCAGAAATGCTTTCCTCTTCGTTTAGAGTGGGAAGAATTATGGAAACGAGTTTCTGCATTAAACACAATGAAATTAATGAATTATATTTTAATTGTGGTCTGTGGTGAATTAGTTTGTGATTTGGTGGATTAATCTGAAGTTGATAGCATAGGGAACCAAATTATAAAAATTTTGGCACCTTAAAGGGAACCAAATTAGTCAATTTCTTCCCCTTTTCTATTTTAACTTAAATCATTAAGAAATTGGAAATTAATACCGAAAGTTTAATTAGTTGCTTCACTCCCGGCAATTTATGCCAGCCGAAAAGGAAAACTCAGATTCTGAGACCATCTTACACCTCGGCCCCATAATGCTGGATCAGCCCGAGGAATACAGCTTTAAAGAATTTCTAATGA
>QMZD01000106.1 GCA_003662985.1 Archaeoglobales archaeon
ATTCCCGTGGTAGTGGTTGGAGATTACAAGAACGGTGTCTTCCATGCCTACAAGGTTTTAACGAAATGTCATACCGAGTACAAGGTTGAACAAAACAATAAAAGCAATCAAAATAATCAAAATGAGCAAGATGAACAAAAAGAAAGTAAAGGATAGTTGATGGACGAGATAAGATGGATGTCGGTGAAGTTCTCCTCATCGTTTCACTCCTTTCAATCCTCTATTCAATCTACGCCTTTTATGCAGGGGTAAAGAAGAGGTCAGCCGATCTCCTGTTGAATGGGGAGAGAGCGGTATTCGTCTACTTTCTCATGCTCCTCTTCTCCAGTTTGCTTCTCCTTTCCCATTTCCTATCAAGGGATTTCTCCTACGAATACGTTTTTTACAACTCAGATTCTAAACTCTCCCTTCTTTACACGGTCAGCGCCTTCTGGGCTGGGAAAGAGGGTTCGCTCCTTTTATGGGCTCTTTTCATCGCAACTTTAAACCTTTTCGTCCTCTCTGAAAAAAAGGATAGCCTTACAGCCTACACTTTAGCAATATCCGGATCTTTCCTTGCTTTCATAAATATACTGCTTCTCTTAACTTCGAATCCCTTCGCAAAGATGCCATCGCAGCCGGAGGGTTTCGGACTTAATCCCCTACTCAGAACGATCGAAATGGTTGTACACCCGCCTGTTGTTTTTCTGAGCTATGCGGGACTTCTTATCCCATTTGCAATGGCGATCTCGGGTTACATCCTCGGTAAAAACTGGTGGGAAAGAGCTTTCAAGTATCTCCTACCGTCATGGATGTTGCTCGGTCTAGGCATATTCATCGGTGGTTGGTGGGCCTATCGCACGCTCGGCTGGGGAGGATTCTGGGGCTGGGATCCCGTTGAGAACTCCTCCATGCTTCCATGGTTAACCGCTACCGCCTTCTTCCACACCCTTTACATGGAAAGGAGAATTAAAAACAGGTTACTAGAGCTCATGAGTTACTACCTAGTAGTTCTTACATTCATGCTTGTTGTATTTGCGGCCTTCATCACGAGAAGTGGAATAATTTCTTCCGTCCACGCTTTTGGAGAGGGGCCAGAGGGGATATCATTCCTCTTCGTAATAATCTTCATAGGAGTGCTATCGATCTACATCCAAAAAAGATACCCAGATAACTCAAGCAATCCAACAACGAATTCGGACACGGAGCTGAGGATAACCATAAACAAGGAAAGTTCGATCCTCTTTTATATTATTGTACTTCTCATGCTATTCATCGCTGTACTTCTGGGAACCCTCATGCCCGCATTTGGATTCGATGTGGGGAGGAAATACTACGAATCGATAATGCTTCCCGTAGAGATAATCTTCCTTGCTCTCTTTGGAATCTGCATAAGACTTAAATGGAAATGGGATGAAGAGCTCAGGGAGAAGTTCCTGATCCCGTTTCTAATTTTCCTACTAACAGCCCTATCAACTTTCGCAATCTCCAAGGATCTTTTGATTTCCATTGCAGCCGGTCTCTTAGTTTTTTCCCTTACAAATTACCTTGTTGGTTTCTACACCGGGAAGATCAGATTTCTGAGAAGGTATGGCGCCTATCTGATTCACATCGGTGTTATGCTGCTTTTCATTGGTTCGATAGGGGTTTGGACTTTATCGGACACCTACCGCTTCGCCGTTACTCCAGGAGAGTCGGTAAGTGCCGGAAACTACGAACTCAAGATTGTGTCCCTCAACGGAAAAGAAGATTTGGAGAAGTTCTCCATTTTTGCTGAAATCCAGATTTACGAGAATGATAAACTGATTGGAATTCTTAAGCCAGAAATGAGAGAATACAAGGTAATAAGGTCGGATAGAATAGTTTCATCGGTTGAGATTCTAAGCTTCCCCCTTCATGACCTCTATGTGTCGATGACCGGTATCTCGAAAGATTTCAAAAAAATAGGTATTGAAGTTCACATAAACCGACTTGCGAATTTCGTATGGTTGGGCATGATTCTGATAACGATTGGAGGGTTCTATACGTACCTCAACATCAGAGAGGGGAGCAAGAAAGAATAGAAACGGGTAAAGAAATTACGGGTTCTGAATATCCAAGAATAGATTGAAATAGATTGAATGCCTAAGAAACTAAAAAATTTATTCAATCTCGACTATACTCGTGAATTCCTCTGCCTTGGCCTTAAGGGCCTTCAGCGCCTCAACCAGAACCTTTTTAACGGGCAATGCTCCTGTCCCCTCAACACTGAAAAGAAAGTTATTCGTTTCCTTAACCTCGATGCCGGATTGTTCGCATACCTGAACACATTCCATACACATCGAACAGTTTTCGGGTCTTTTTACGGAGATTTTACCGTCTTCAACCTCAAAAACGTTTCTCGGGCAAACTTCCACGCAGTTTTTACATGAGTTGCATTTCTCGTCAATCGTGATCTCTGGGATTATTTTGTAGGTACAGCTTGAAACCGGTTGCCATTTCACATGTTCCTTTCCAATGCCCAGCCTAGCGACAGCCTCGAGCATGAGCTGTTGTCCCTCATCAAGCTCAACAATGGGGATGTTATCGTAGACGGGAACGGTTTCTGGATCATCAGAGACGAAATCACCTGAATAAACGAGTTTCGGCCCCTCGATGTTGAGTCTGAAGGAAACCTGACAGTTAGGGCATCCTTCTCCCCCACACACGCATTTATCGGGCAAGTTGAACTTTTCCAGATCTGTTTTGATTGGAACGAGACCGATTCTGTGGGCTAAGATCTCATCGTAGAGGTAGGAGGTGTTCATGTAGAAGTCTATGTAATCAACCGCCATCGTTGGAACCAGGCTTTTCATGGCCCTTCGCAAGGAATTCGCAAAGGCGGTAGATGATCTCAAAATGAACTTGAGCTTCAGATCGTCCTCTTCCAAAATCTCGATTTTCGTATTACTACTATCCTCCATTTTCCCTCTCCAGAAGTAGATTTAAATAAATTCAAATTTAGATTCTTCTTCCTCTCTTCCCGCCGGGAGCTCTCGTACCATCGTGTGGGATCGGAGTTACATCCTCGATTCTGCCTATTTTAAGTCCAGCTCTTGCCAGAGCCCTTATGGCTGCCTGTGCTCCTGGGCCAGGATTTGTGTGCTTGTTTCCGCCTGGAGCCCTAACCTTTATGTGAACACCTTCTATGCCTTTCTCCATCGCTTTTTCTGCAGCCCTTATCGCCGCCTGCATAGCCGTATACGGATTCCCCTCATCCCTGCTGGCCTTCACAATCATCCCGCCACTTATCCTCACGATGGTCTCGCTTCCCGTAATATCGGTTATCGTTATGATTGTGTTGTTGTAGGAGGAAAAGATGTTTGCAATCCCCCACTTACTTTTCTTTTTCTCCATAAAAACACCTCTTCTGATCTATCAATCAAATAGATCTAACTGGCTTCTCCCTGCTCATCAACCTTTACGACCAAACCTTTCTCTGCGAAAGGAGAATTCGCATAGTAAGAGATCTTCGTCTCCTCTTCTCTCGTTACGATGTGGCTTGGAACCGTAACCTTTCTACCATCTATCGCTATGTGCCCGTGGGTTATGAGCTGTCTCGCCTGCTTGATCGTATTCGCAAGTCCCTGTCTGAAGACTATCGTTTGAAGTCTGCGATTCAGGAATGCATCAACATTCAGATTGAGAATATCGTCGAGAGTTGCATTCTCTTCCAGCACTCCGATCTTAGCAAGCTTCTTTATGACCATCTGTGCCTTTGCCTTCGCAAGCTCACCTTCCTTGCCAGGCAAATCGATCTTGGCGAGAAGTTCCCTTGCAACCCTCCTGTACTTTCTCAAGATATTCTGAAACCTCCATAGCTCTCTTTTGTTCCTCAGACCATACCTCACAATAATTTCAACCTCTTTCTCCAGCCTTACCCTGTCCCAAGGTCTCGTAGGAGTGACATACTTCCTCCTATGCCTCTTTGGATCACCCATAAAATCACCTTGATTACTTCTTTCTCCTTATAACTCCCACCGTCCTTCCTTTTCTTCCCGTCGATCTCGTCCTCTGTCCTCTGACCTTCTTTCCTTTTGCATGTCTCATGCCACGGTAGGATTTTATCTTCATCAATCTTTCCAGATCTACCATCTTTGAGAAATCAACATCCTTTCCAAGGAGATGAAGGTTCTTTCCAGTATATCTGTCTTTTCTTCGATTAACCATCCAGTCAGGAACTTGATCGATATCCTGCTCTATGAAGTTCTTTAATTTCTCAATCGTCTCGTCGTCCAGTTCACCGAGCTTTCTGGTGGCGTCTACACCCAAGATGTTCGTAAGGCTCTTAGCCATTCTGTGTCCTATCCCTTTGATTTGAGTCAGAGCGAACATCACATTCCTCTTTCCATCAAGATCCGTATCAGCGATCCTGACTATGTGTTTGAAATCTTCATCCATATGATCACCACACTGAAATATCGCAACAGAAGGAAGATATTTAAAGATTGTGTAGGTTGCTAGGTTTGTGGGTTCGAGAGGGATGAGAGTACTCGGCGTCGATGTCGGAGTAAAATGCTCCCACTATGTTGTGACATGTGAAAAAAAAGTTGTTGAGAAAGGAAAGATAGAAGAGACGGGAAAAATGGGGGAGGTGGGAAGTACAAGAGAAACATCAGAACCCGATCTGGACGGAATCCTTCCCAGAGTCGATTTTGCAGGAATCGATGCTCCACTTTCATTTCCAAGAAAAGGAAGCTTGAGAGAATGTGAGAAGAAGTTATACAAGTTCGGAATTAGGCTCTTTCCTTCTGGAGCTGAGTTCTTCAAGCCTGTAGTACTAAAAGGAATCGAAATAGCTCAATCACTGAGAAAAAACTCCGTAGAAGTTTACGAGGTTTACCCGTTTGCTACGAGAAAGATCCTCGGAATAGCTCCAGAGTCAAAAAAGAACAGAAAAGCTGGACTGGAAAGGATAAAGTTTGAATTGAGAAAATATCTCGAGTTTGACGATCTTGAGAATTCAGACCTTGTGGATGCTGCTATAGCTGCCCTCACAGTTGAGCTCTATCTTGAAGGAAAGGGGGAATTGGTCTCCGGGAAAGACGGGAGCATTCTCATACCAAGTTTAGGTGAAAAAATAGTTTAATACGTTCAAAAAACCTTACTAAAACTCTACTTACTAAATCCCTAAAGCTCTTTTATCGAGAATTTAGAAGGTTTTCCTTTTAAATGCTGTTTTATAGCAATTATGAATTCACAGTAAGCAGGACACCCGTTTTTGAGGATTCCTGCCTCGTTGCATCTCTGCCAGTTGTCACAGTAAACACGCAAAATCTTTCCGTCCGAGATCTCCGCCACAACGACCGCTTTACGGGACTTTATGATAAGGTGTTTGTTCTTTTGCTGAAGCTCGGGCATGTATAAAACCCCTTTCATTATTACAATTACTATTACAAGTCAATACTTAAACCTTTCTTTTTCCCCTAATGAAAAATCTCAAAACGATGTAAATGAACAGAAAATTACGGAAAAAACGGGAAATTTACAGAAATTAGTCAAAATTTAGATCTCAAAGGACTCCCCAGGATTCAGAATGACTACCTCAGTATCAAGTCCAGCCCCCTCAGCAGCCTTTTTGAAGTTTTCTGGATCCTGTTTTATCACCGGAAACGTGTTGTAATGCATTGGAATCGCATACCTCGGTTTCACAAGCTCTAAAGCCTTGACGGCTCCTTTTATACCCATCGTGTACCAGTCACCTATTGGAACGAGCATAACATCGGGTTTGTGCAGCTCTGCAATAAGCTGCATATCTAAGAAAACATCTGTGTCGCCTGTATGATAAACCCTAACACCATCGAGCTCTACTATAACTCCAGCAGCCTGGCCAGTGCTGATGAGTCCATCATCCTCCTCAACGTCGGCAGAATGCAAAGCATAAACGAGGGTAACGCTTACCCCTCTGAACTTAGCTGTTCCGCCTATATTCAGCCCTACAGACTCCACACCCTTTCTCGAGAGATACCTTGAGAGCTCATGAATGCACAAAACAGGTACATCATTTTTCTTTGCTATCTCGACCGCATCTCCCAAATGGTCTCCATGACCATGGGTAACTACAATGACATCGGCCTCAATTTCTTCCGGCTTTACCGGAGCATCCGGATTTCCCGTCAGGAATGGATCGATCAGTATTTTTTTCGACCCCTCAAGCAGAAAAGCCGCATGCCCGAACCAAGTTATCTTCATTCTGTCACCTCCTATAGGTGATGAAAAAAGTAACAAGACAATCCTAAAAACTTTTGTGTTTCGATTGAATGAGCTTCAATGCCTCTAACCAATTTTGGATCCTCAACCAGATTTTCAAGGACTGTTGGATTGCCGAACTCTAACCATAATAACAGGAGTTTTAATGTAGTTCTTTTCTCTATCCATGTCGCTTAACGGGAAAAAGTTCGTTAATGAAAAAACGATAAAATACATCTCCACAGCCCTGTCCTCGTTGGATTTGGATTATACTTCGGATACAACGCCAGATACAAC
>QMZD01000107.1 GCA_003662985.1 Archaeoglobales archaeon
AACTCGAAGGAGATGAATACTACAATCATGAAAGGAAGCAAGGACTACCGCTTCCACTCCTTGAGTTCAGGGTCGCTGAGATCGGTGAGGAGGGTATTGGAGAACTTCTGGTTAGAGGCCCTTGGGTTGCAGCCGAATACTATAAGGACGAGCCGAAAACTAAGGAGAAATTCATCGACGGATGGTTCAGAACAGAAGATATAGTGGAGCGGGACGAAGAGGGGTACATAAAGATAGTTGATAGAGCAAAGGATCTGATAAAGAGTGGAGGAGAATGGATTTCGTCCATCGAGCTGGAAAACTATCTTATGCTCCATCCGGCGATAAGGGAGGCGGTAGTTATTGGTATACCCCATCCCAAGTGGCAGGAGAGGCCGATAGCCTTTGTTTCTTTGGAAAAAGGAGAGAAAATTGACAAGGAGGAAATAAAAAAGTTCCTTTCCGAGAAATTCCCAAAATGGTGGTTGCCAGATGAAATCATATTTGTTGATGAAGTTCCAAAGACCAGTGTTGGGAAGTTCAATAAGAGGGAGTTGAAAGAAAGGTTTAGGGAATATTTTGAGGATTAAATCTGGATACTTCGATACCTTAGCGCAATCTAAATTAAACAAAATTAACTTAAATCAAAACGGGATGAGATCACAGAAGTAGAAACGATCTCGAAGCACGATTTCTCCAACTTTGAAATAAATTCTGCTTTTGAATATTGGGCCATCGTATACAAATGAGTGAAACTCTCCATTCTCGCCACATGGGTCGACATTTGGTGGAAGCTCTTGTAGAAAATTCTCATCGTAAATTCTACCGACAAAGCTTTCATCGAGAAACTTTGAATCAACGCATATAATAATCGCCTTAAAACCAAAATCTATAAAATTTTGAGCTAGTTTTGCCGTATCTCTGCCCCATAGTGGAAATATTCCTTTCATATTGGCTCTCTTCAAGTTCTCCTCCCTGTATTTTCTTACATCTTCAAGGAAGATGTCCCCGAAAGCCACGTATGACGCTCTTCCACGATACTTTTCCAGAACCTCCAGCATCTTGGCCTCATACTCCTCATTTGAAGCGTTCTTTGAGATTAAAATCTTTTCAAGGGGATATCCAAGCGATTCGGCCTGTTTTTCAAGGAGGGCTACTCTCACTCCGTGCATACTTATTCTTTCGTAGTCCTCGGTTACCGTTGTAAGTAAAGCAGCTACTTCATAGCTTTTCTCAATTTCGTAGAGGGTTAAAGCGCTATCCTTTCCACCGCTCCAGCCGATAAGAACTTTATCCGTTTCTTTCATTTATCTCACCAATCGAAGACTCCAATCAAGCATTAACAAAAATATTACTACTTTACAACATCCGTTTAATCGAACCAAGTCAACCCCAATTCAATCGAATTTGTAAAGTAAGTATAAAAATATTAGTTTACATTGGAAGAAAAATCAGCAAAAATTATATATGGTGAATTTCTAAATAGAGCAAAAACTTAACGTGGTTCAGATGGAGGAAAAATTCGATGCGATAATCGTTGGGGCCGGAGCAGCCGGCTTGGGCGCCGCCTATAGACTTGCAAAGTACGGATTAAACGTAGTCGTGCTGGAAAGAGGTCAGAGAATAGGAGCTAAGAACGTTTACGGGGGCAGAATATACACTCACGTCTTTGAAAAAGAAATTCCCGAATTCAGGAAAGAAGCTCCAGTTGAGAGGTGGGTGAAGAAGGAAAGGCTGACACTTATGAACAGCGATGATGCTGTAACTCTCGAACTCTTCTCTGATTTCTCTGCTAACGACAGCTTCATCGCTATTCTCTCAAAATTCAACGAATGGCTTGGAAAGAAAGTTGAGGATGCGGGAGGCCTTGTAATCCCTGGGATAAAGGTTGACGATCTCATCGCAGAAAACGGAACGATCAAGGGAATCACAGCTGGGGATGAAAAACTCTATGCAGATGTCGTGATCGATGCAGAGGGAATCAACCCGATTATAGCAAAAAAGGCAGGTCTTAGGGATGACTGGAAACCAAATCAGGTTGCTGTTGGGGTTAAAGAGGTGATAAAGATCTCTGAAAACACGGTCAACGACATCTTCCAACTCAACGAGGGAGAAGGTGTCGCAAACCTCTTTTTGGGCTATCCAACCAACTATGCATTGGGGGGTGGCTTCCTCTACACGAACAAGGACACCATTTCTTTGGGAGTCGTGATAAGAATAGACAGCGCAATAGCAAAGCGAATACAGGTTTACGATATAATAGAGGACTTCAGGAACCATCCCTTCATTCATCGCATACTCAAGGAGGGAAGTCCGATCGAGTATTCAGCACACCTCGTTCCAGAGGAAGGCCTCGACGGAATTCCAAGGAACCTCGTAGGCGATGGAATCCTACTCGCTGGAGACGTTGCAGGCTTCGTGCTAAACAGAGGACTGACGATCAGAGGCGTAGATCTTGCTTTCCTCTCTGGCTTGCTCGCAGCGGAAACTGTGAAGGAAGCTCACGAGGCTGGGGACTTTTCAAGGGCAAGTTTGAGCTCCTACGAGGAGAAACTCAAAAACTCAATTGTGTTCAGCGAGCTCGAAGCCTTCAAGAGAGCTTCAGGCTTATTGGGCAACCTTAGATTCTACGAAACCTACCCGCAAATCCTCTGCGAGGTCTTAAAGGATGCTTACACGGTTGGAGAGAACTCCAGGAAGATATATCCCATTCTAAGGGAGAAGATGAAGGGGAGGCTTTCCCTCTTTACGATGATAAGGGATGTTATTTCGGCGGTGAGAAATCTATGAGTGATTTAAACGGTGTAAACGATGTAACGAACGAAAATGGAGAAAACCCTAAAGAAGAACTCGGAGAAAAAGGAGAAAAACTATCGATTGAAGCCAGATTAGGATTGGTGGCATTCACGATTGACAGCGAACCTCACATAAAATTGAGGGAGGAAGTTTGCAGGGAATGCAAGCCAAGGTACTGTCTCTTCGTGTGCCCGGCTAAGCTTTATACCGAAGAAAATGGCGAAATCAAATTCAACTACGAAGGCTGTCTTGAATGCGGAACATGTAGAATAGCCTGTCCACAAGAGCTGGACTGGAACTATCCTCGGGGCGGTTTTGGTGCGCACTACCAGTACGGCTGATGGTGGGAGAATGCGCTTTACGTCCAAAATTTGCCTGATTAATTTTTTTAAAATTCCGAAAGATTTAAGAGTTAGGCTGTATGAAAGATTTAAAGTAAATTTAGCAAATTTTGAGGTGGTTTGAGATGGAAAGAGTTTTGGAGTATCCGAAAGACCCAGTAATAACCTTTTCGAAGGAGGAAGAACTCTTTCGGCAAATGGTGAGGGAATTCTGTGAGAAGCATATCGAACCCAACTGGATTGAGGGTGATAAGGCTGCTGAAAAGGATCCGATGAACAACATGCCTGTTGATCTGATCAAGAAGATGGGTCAGCAAGGTCTGTTCTGCATACCATGCAGCGAGGAATACGGTGGCCAGGGAGGAACCTATACGATGGCAACCATCGCAACCGAAGAGATAGCCTATGCAGATCCATCCGTTGCTCTGGCCGTCTATGCATTGCTGAACAACGGCTGGCCCTTTGCTTTGGAGCTCTTTGGCAATGAAGAAATCTGTCAGGAAATTCTGCCAGAGGTTGCAAAGGGAAATGCATTCTTTGGAATAGCATCAACAGAGCCTCAAGGAGGCTCCGATGTCGCTGGAATAAGAACAACCGCAACCAAAAAGGGAGATGTCTACGTCTTCAATGGAGAGAAAGCCTACATCAGCGGTGTTGGAGAGGTACAAAGGCTTTCCTGGGGTGGTGGATGGTTCCTAGTAGCGAGAACCGGTGGTCCAGGACATCAAGGCTTATCAGCTTTCGCCTTCCTTGCAAGGAAGAACGGTGAGCTTGGCAAGGGATGGAATCCCACGATCTATGAGGATATAGGCAGACACGGCCTTACTACGGGCGGCTTCATAATGAACGACTTCGAGCTCGAAGCGAAGTATCTCCTCGGCGAGGAAAACAAAGGGTTCTACCACGTTATGGAAGGTTTCAACCTCGCAAGAATAGTTGTCGCCGCAGCCACGATAGGAGCGGCAAGATGGCTGCTTGAGAAAGCGGTGGAATGGTTCAGAAGCAGGAAGCTCTTCGGCAGGAACATCTCATCCTTCCAGGGAGTAAGCTTCAAGTTCGCAGAACTCTATGCCAGGTGGGAAGCAGCCCGCTACTTCGTTTATCGAGCCTCGAGGCTTGCAGACAAGATATACATGGAGAAGGATCCAAGCCTAAATCCAAAGGATTTGAATGTGCCCGTTGCTTTGGCGAAGAACTACGGGCCTGAAACTTGCGTCGATCTGGCGGAAGAGGTAATGAAGTGGTACGGAGCCTATGCATTCACGAAGGAAGCCCCGATATTCAGAGCCTGGCTTGGACCGTTCTCCTACGTTATCGGGGCTGAAGGAGCCCAGAACATTATGAGGGTTATCATCGCGAGAGACTTAATTGGTAAGGAGTTCATACGATAATTGAAAGATAAAAGGTGAAGCAAATGGACATCATAGTCTGCATCAAGCAATCATATGATGTACAGCAACTGAAATTCGATCCTAAAACAGGGGAACCTATGCTTGCTGGAGCTCCAAGGAAAATGAGTGACATGGATAGGAGGGCACTTGAGGAAGCTCTGAAAATCAAAGAAAATCTTGGTGGAACTGTGAAAACAGTTACTGTTGGCCCTCCCGAATCCAGAGATGTTGTAAAAGAAATATACGCCATGGGGGCAGATGAGGCATTTGTGGTTACCGATTTAAAACTGGACAAGGCGGATCCAGATCTGACAGCAAAGATAATCGTGGAAACAATAAAAAAGATCGGAAACTTCGACCTCATTCTGGCGGGAGCAGCATCAACCGACGACTACAGCTGGCAGATTCCAGCCAAGGTTGCCGCTCTGCTTGATTTGCCCTTCTTCCCAAATGCCGTGTCCATGACGGTCGATGGGGGTTTGGTTGTTGAGAGTGATTTGGGGGATGCAATCTACAAGTACAAGGCTCCTTTGCCATCTGTTGTATCGGTCTCCCTTGAGATAAATGAGCCAAGGATCCCAACACTTTCTGCAATTCTAAAAGCCTCAAGAAAGCAGTTCACGGATTTCTACCTGCAGGATCTTGGTTTGGAAGTGGTAACCGAGTTAGAGGTTAGGAAAGTAGTGATGCCAAAGGTGGAGAGAAAGAACGTGGTTGTCGAGGCTACCGATCCATCGAAGATGGAGGATGGGATAAAGAAAATCCTTGATGAGTTGAGGAAGGAGAATGTAATCTAGGTGATAGCATGGAGATTATGGTTTATTCCGAAAATGAAAAACTCTTCAAAGAGCTTGTCACTGCTGCATCCCATTTAAACGCTAGCAGAATAACCTCCGCTGTTATAGGCTCCAAAGAAGATGCAGAGAAAGCTGCTAAGTATACCGACAAGGTTCTCTTCGTTGATTCCTCAGAATTGGGAGAGTATAAGCCGAAGGAGTATGTTGAAGCCCTTTGCAACATCGTGAAAGCTTCCGATCCACAGGTTTTGCTTGTTGGAGGAACTCACAAAGGTAATGCTTTGGCAGCTATGCTTTCCGTAAAACTCGGTGAGCCATCTGTTACTGAGGTCTCAGATCTCAAAATTACTGAAGAAGGCCTGATGGTTTTAAGAAGCGCTTTTGGTGGAGTTGCTGTTGCAGAGGTGAGGGTTGGAAAGAAGCTTTTTACAAAGGTAGCCTCACCGAAGATCGCCTGCGTAAAGCCGGGATTTTTCGCTCCGGCCGAGGAATCAAAAAATGGAGAGATCGAGAAAATAAGCGTCGACGTTAAATCTTCTACGGAGGTTTTGGAGATTAAAAAGAAAGAAACTGGGGCTGGCCTTGAGGATGCCGATGTTGTTGTCGTTGCTGGAAGGGGGGTGAAGAAGAAAGAGGATCTGTCGCTAATTGAAGACCTTGCAAAAGCTCTGGGAGGGGTTGTTGGCGTGACAAGACCACTTTCAGCAGATCTGCATTGGGCTCCAACTTGGGTCGGAATGTCAGGGATAGCCGTTAAGCCGAAACTTTACGTTGGAGTAGGTGTTTCAGGGCAGATACAGCACATCGCAGGTATAAGGAACTCGAAGGTAATAATGGCCGTGAATACAGATCCAAATGCTCCGATTTTTGAACATGCAGACTATGGCATTGTGGGCGACCTCTATCAGGTTGTTCCAAAGCTAATAGAGATGCTCAAGTCTTAAATCCTGAATCTTAAATCTTAATTTTTTCTCCCTTATTTTAAAAACTGAAGGTACATCTAAAAATCCCACATATGTTTTTGAGCACTACGATCATATTTAATTTATTATATTAGGGTATTCCACTAACTCACTATTTAATCTCAATTCAGATAGCCCCATACTAAAAAAGAACAATTGATTCACTTCCTATTCCAATGGGACAAAACCATATTGCCCGAAATCTAAAATAAA
>QMZD01000108.1 GCA_003662985.1 Archaeoglobales archaeon
GAATTCCTCAACCTCGAAAACATCGTTAATTCTCATTTTCACAACCGCTTTTTTTGGTTCTCTGGCATATTCGGGAATTTCTCCATTCTCTTCCCAGTGTACATGACTGCTCTCGTAATACATATCACACGTTGCCAAGATCTCATAGCAACCTTCTTCCAGTTTTTTAACATAATTTATTTCCATTCTCCCAAGAGAATAGGATGATTCTGAACCCCACCATACCCCATATCCCTGTAGTGTCTTGTTTCTCTCTCTGAACTCTTCCTGAGTTATCTTTCCCGCTTCGACTGCCCTAAACAGATCTATAAACTCCTTTTCGCCCCTTTCAAGTTCGTGACGAAGTAGTTTCTCTATAACCTCAGCTGAAATTTTCATCCTTTCACCTTTTTGTCATAACATCAAATCTTTAACGATCGTATCTTTTATGAAAGTTATTCATCGAATTCATTAGCTTTGGATCTATTTTCAATGAATCAAGATTGAACGCTGATAGAGTAAATTATTTTTTGTGTATTTTTATTGTTTTAGTGAAAATATAAATTTAGTATTAGCATGGTTAAAGTATTTATAATACCTAACAATAATGCTAAACACCCTAAAATAAAGGTTGAGGTGTTGGTGTGGTTGTAAGCAAAGCCGTGTTTTTGGCACTTGCAGCACTGCTTTTCTTCCCAACCATAGCCGAAGCATACTATGACCCACCGGGGCCACCAGCAATAGAGGTCAGGGTATACATAGATGGAATTTTGCTTCAAGAGAGCATGGATGATGGCTACAACGGTGCTGCTGACATAAAAATAGATTATAAAGTAATTCAGAGAAATCAAGAGGTCAGCAAAGGTTCTAGGGAGGTGTACTATGACTGGGATGTATATAAAGGTGGGTTTATGCCCCTTTCAAGAAAGATACTCGTCTACACCCAGAGAGAATGCTGGCCGATGAAAGAGGTAACACTAAAGCTGAATTTGAAGGAAACTGGGGTTTTTTTAGATAAAGCAATAGGAGAAAATGCAGTAACACTTAATCATGCTGGAGAGGCGTTCGTAAACGTTGGGAAAGTGAATGTCTCCGTTGAAGTTGAAATAGTTCCCATAGGTGCCGCTTCTGAAAAATGCTCGTGGTTCTACGATCAGCCTAACGACTATGCAAGCAGTATCGTAACCCATTCGGGTGGCTACATCTACGACTGGCAGCTTGCAAACATGATTAAGATGTGGATAGTGGACAAAGGCTACGCCAACATGATTTTCATATTCAGCCAGTGCTTTGGAGGGGGCATGATCGACGATCTGAAGGATAAGCTGGACGGAACGGGTGATGCAGCTTTTCTCAGCGCTTCAAAACATGATGAGTCAGCGTATGGATTGGGAGATTCGTATAATCCAGATTTCTCTCCGGAATTAAAGAAACGGGGTTTTACAAAACCTGAAACTTACTATCCAAAGGAGGTAAGTGAAGAACTCGAAAAATCAGAGAAGCCAACCATTAAGGAGATTGCCAGAATGACAGAAAAGGAAGATGCAAATGGACCTTACGGAATTTACAAGGAAGACATCGAACATCCCCAGTATACTTCCATAGGTAGGGGAGACGACATAAGAATTGGGAAGAAAACTGATGGCTCGGATGTTGCAAGCAAGCATGCAATTCTTTTCGCTGGCGATGCAAATGCCCTGCGCCACTGGAACAACATAGACAGAATGTACAAAGCATTGAGAAAGCAGGGCTTTACCGATGAGGACATAATTGTGCTTGCGGGAGATGGTAAAAAGCGATCCGATGGCTCGGATGCTCCGGCATATGTAGATGGCCCGGGAACGAAGAAAGCTCTGTACGAGGCGATTCAGAATGTGAGCAAGAAAATGAATAAGAATGAACAGTTTGTTTTCTGGGTTTCGGATCATGGCAACAATGAGCGTTATGAGGCCACACTGAATAAAGCGATAAAGGATCCCGTAAGAGAACCCATACCTCCAAAGAAAACTGCTAAAAACGGGAAGCTTACATGGGATCTTAACAGTGATTTTCTGAAAGCTATGGCAAGGGATCCGGAAAACGAGCCGTATGTCAGCATCATCGTTGAACCCCCAGCTCAGGCTGAAGAAATAAGCTTCTTTGAGAACGTGGAACTATACCTCAACGGAGAGGAGCTCTCTCTTGAGCTGATCGAGCCGATTGTTGCGTACGATGATAATCCTGACCTTGACGGATACGAGCTTGTGTATCCAACGGATGAAAGACTTCTTAAATCGGATAACCTCATCGAAATCGGCTGGGGAGGAAGTGTTGAGAAATTCAAGGAATACGAGGTGCTTGCGCTCCAGATAAGTACAGGTGGTATTACGGAGGCTGTTGCGGATTTAAATGAATCCGAAATAAGTGAAGAGCCAACCTTGTATGAATTGCTCGTGGAGAAAAAGGACGAATACAACGAGAACGTTAATGCGGTGCCTGGGATGATAAAAAGCATAATTGGAAATGAGAGGATAAACATCGAGATAGCTTGTGAAGATGGTACCCTGATTGTTGGGGCTGCTACCGAAAACGCTTATGTTACGGAATTTGCCAAGAGTGGTATCTCCGATCCAACGATCAGAGCGTGGACGACAGAAAAGGTTGTGAGGGAAGTAGTGGAATCAAAAGATTTTGTCAATGCGGTGATGAATGCAATAAAATCTGGAGATATAAAATATGAGGGCGTAGGCTTCGTGAAAAGCTTAAAGATAAACATCATGAGATCTTTGATGGGATTGTACGATACGATCATAGGAATGTTAGGGTAAAGGGAGTTTGATGTTGGGAAGAACAGGAAAATAAGATGGATGGAATGGGTTTGCCGCTTACAACTTGGCAACACCCTTCTTTTTTAATTGAAAATGGGGTTTTGAAGCAGGTTTGAAGCAATGGGAGTGTTCGGCTTAAACTCTTAGGGAATCCTCTTTTCCGGTGTATATAAAACCGCTAAAATTGCTCAAATCACCTTTCACTACGGCAAAAACGTTATATCTTTCTCTGATTTTCTCCAACTCTGTAGAAGTGTAGATTTTGGGAGAAATCAGAAGGAGAAAGTTATTCTTTAAAATGGCAAAATCAGCCTCCGGAAAATCATCTCTCACATCTTTTTCGGTGAAAAGCTCCTCATTTGCCTTCCAGAAATCATCCCCTAAGGTCTGATCGTGAGGTTGTAGAAGTATGTAACCCTCATCGATAAAAATAACGTTTGCTGCAGGATTTTGCGATTGGAAATCACTTGTAACTGCCGAAACTAATGGGAAAGCGCAGAGATAAGCATCGTTAACTCTGATATTGCATTCCTGTGTCAGCCCGGTATCCCAGCCGGAATCTATATAGCGTTTATCGGGAGGTAGTATCTCCGTTTGGAATCCTTTTTCCTTGAATTTTCCTGCTAGCTTTATAAGGGCGTCATAAAACCTTTTTTGTCTCTCCTCCTCTTTTCTGATCGCCTTTTTAATTTTTTTCTCGGTGAGGTTTATTCCTCCCTTCATTGATTGGAAATAGTTTCTCCAGCAATCAATCGCTTTGCCCATTATGGACTCGACAATGTTTCTCTCTCCGTTAAATGCCCTTACGGCAATCTCTAGAAATATCGTTTTCATACATTCTTTAAATTCTGATCTTACGGCCTCAACGTATTCTGATGTTGCATTGTGATCACCTAGAACTTTTTGTTCTTCATAATCTGGGATTTTCTCATTCATTTTGAACAACCTTCTCTCTTTTATCTTGATTATTAAATTTGTGTGATATTTTTATTTTTTGTTGTTATTCTCCTAAAACTATCAATTCTCGACTACAATCGCTGTGTGGAGTCATAAATCTATCCAAATTTTGTGCCATGTTATCTAATTTTTGATGTAAAGATTGTCTAGGGGGTGTTCAATTAGTTAATATTTTGTCAGAAAATTATAGAATTATAGTTTTACAAGAACCAAAGAGATGTATTTAACTTAGCCCTAGTTTTGGTAGAGAGGTCTTAGACTATAAAAAATCCAGTCATATAAAATTCACTAATTTTAGAATAGGGTGATAAACCTGGCGATTAGTTACCCTAAGTCAAACTTCAAGCTAAAGTTTTAATAAATTCATTAATAAATGTGCTTAATGATCTCTGTGGGTCTTGGTGAAGTATTAGCAATAATCCGCCAATTATGGTGGTTGGATAAAAAAACGAAACTGGCTAAACAACTTAGAAAGATTATTGATGAACCATTAACTGAAGCATTGGCATCAGTTGAGAAATTTACAGACAACTTTGCAATGTGCCTTGGCAGTGCTATTGTATATTCGTGGATTTCTGAACCACAAGATCCCGAGACCAAAGCGAAAAACTTATCAAAAAACCTGAAATCTAGTTATACTAATTTAAAAAGAGCATTGGCAGTACTATCAGAAAGGATTGATGCACATAGAGACTCTTTTAGAGATGCTCTCTCTAAAGAAGATTGGCTTATTATTGAAGGATATATACACGAAATGAAAAAGGAAACTCCTGACTGGAAACACATTTTAGAATTGGTTAGCTCTGACAGCAGATATAGGAAGACCAGGATGAGTAAGAGTCAAGTTATTTTTATTGAGATGTTAAACCAAGAGTTATACGAATTTACTCATGAAGAAAACCTAAATGAACTTGAGACACTCCTTAAAAAAACATTATCCACGATTAGTTCCGTAGATTTAAAGTGCTTGAATAAGTGCCTACACAAGAGACGAAGGGGTAAATGGAAGTTTAAGTAAATTCTGCGAAAGTAGGAAGTTGAATCATTTAGCATTTATTACAAGATAGAAAGCATGCTGAAGTGTTAAATCTATCGGCTGGCGGGATTTGAACGGCACGAGGACCCATTGGCGAAATAGACGGACTTTCGTGATTCATTCAAAAAGTGGTTATACAAAGCATGTTAGCAAAGACACTGAGGACTACATTAGTTACTTGAACCTCGAAGAATCATCATGTGCTAGTAGAAGTTATTGAGAAGTTTTTAGTTGGAAGTGTCTAGCTAGAAGATACTCCAGAAGTCATCTTTTTTCCTTCTAGTTGATGTTCTTTTTTTGGTCTTCTTGGATGTGGTCTTCTTTGCTTTACTCTTTGTTTTGGTTTTGGCGCTACCGCCTTTTTTCGTAGAAGAACTGCGTTTCCTTCTACTTGTCCTTGAGCTGGTACTAAATGGATCTGAAAAGGTGGGTAGTTCGACCTTAGGTAAATCGACTTTGAGGTAACCACCACTAGCAGAAAGACCGCCTTTAACTTCTGTAACTTTTTTACGGTCTCTTAGTATGTTCGTAATCTGCTGTTTGACTTTTTTATTTCTTTTTTTGACTATTTCTTTCAAACGTGCTTGGGTTATCTTCCCATCGTGAGCGTCTCTATGGTGATTAGCACATAATGCGATCAAATTACTACCTATATTTCTTCCACCCTTTGATACTGGTACGATATGATGTATGTCATATGCTTTAGCCCTACAACCAGGTATTTCACACTTACCGCCTACTACCTGTTTTATTTTCGCTTTTTTAGCATTTGTTAATGCCTCTCTTCTTATTTCAGCGTCTGTTTTGTCATAAAATGGGTCAAACACCATGTTATCCCTTCCTTGTTATTTTTTCTTTTAAACATGGTATTATGTCAACTAAATTGTTAGAATAAAAATAATTATGATTTTCGTTGTCTATCCTAAGTTTAAAGTAAACAAATTTTTTATGAAAAAGATGCTTTGTGACCACATCACAGATCCATCCCCAAACAGTCAAGTATTCTGAGTTTATGGCAACCACAGTGTGTATAAGGATACTATATGCAGTCTAAAAAAGTATAAAAACATAACTATGAGTAAACGGCTGGTGACTCTGGCAAGACATACGACCTTAATATCAGTGCATTCGTTGAACAGAAGTTACAAGAATGGTTTAAAACAGAAAACAGAGTACGGACCCGCCGGGAGTTGAACCCGGGTCTGAGGCTCCGAAGGCCTCCAGGATATCCGCTACCCTACGGGCCCTTTCCGCACCATTGTTCTAAACTTTCATTCTGGTTTATTGCTTATAGCTTTTGTTATAAGCTTTTGTTATATTTTCAGCTAAGTACAGTTTAATTGAGTTGTAGGATTAAGATCCTCGGAAACTACCTACTTATGTATCTACATACGCATCTGTTTATGTAACTCACTACCTACAAACAAAAAACCCTTATATACTTCCATTATTATTATTACAATTACAATTGTGGAGGTGGAAAAATGAAAAAATTGAGAAAGGACGAGAAAGGTGCGATCGGTATCGAAATACTGATCGTCTTCATTGCCATCGTATTAGTGGCGGCAGTGAGTGCAGCGGTTCTCATCCAGACAGTTGGCTTCCTACAGCAGAAGGCACTTGCAACAGGAAGAGAGACAACCAAAGAGGTTGCTAGTGGCCTTAAGATTACAA
>QMZD01000109.1 GCA_003662985.1 Archaeoglobales archaeon
AAAGAGGTAAGGAGGAAAGCGAGTATAAAAACGATCTTGATTGATTACTAGCTGGTTAATTTATCAATCAGCTCAAATCACCATTAATGATCTTAAAATATATGTCCTCCAGCCTGGGAACCTCTTTAATAACATCAACAACCTTTCCGCCATTTTCTGCCACTTCTTTTATAAAGCTGTTCAGCTCATCGGCATTTTCAGCCTTAAAAGATTTCTTCTTCCCATTATCGATGTAATTTATCTGGTATTTTGTGGACTTCGTCATCAGATCCTCTATTTCCCCAGAGTAGAGCACCTCCCCACCCTTAAGGATGATTATTCTATCGCAGGTGGATTCTACATAGTACATGTTGTGGGCTGAGAAAAGAATCCCCTTTCCCTCCTCTTTAAGCTCCTTTAAAAGATTCGAAATGAAAAGCGATGTTGATGGATCCAACCCACCTGTAGGTTCGTCATAGATGAGTATATCGGGATCATGGATTAGAGTTCTTGCTATTGAGAGCTTTCGTTTCATTCCCTTTGAAAATCCTTCGATAAGCCTGTCAGAAGGGAGATTAAGCATATCAAGCAGCGATGAAGCTTTGCTTTCCCAGTCTCTTACCGAATAAAGGGATGTGAAGAATTTCAGGTAATCCATCGCGTTCATGTTTCCGTAGAGCGAGTCGGTTTCAGGCAAGTAACCTATTCTCTTCTTTATCTTATCTTTGTTTGAGAAAAAATCCATTCCGAAGTATTCTATGCTTCCTGAATCTGGATCAAGCAATCCAGCAAGGATCTTCAGAAAAGTTGATTTTCCGGCTCCGTTTTCCCCTATCAGTCCCAGAATCTCTCCTTTTTTGAGCTCCATGTCCATGCCTTTCAACGCTAGGAAGTCCCCATAACTCTTTCTAACTCCTGAAGCCTTTACGGCTGAAACCACCATCATGAGATGTTTGAATAGTAATATATTTTACACTTCTTAAAATCATGATGATGAGCCTAGAGATTCAGAAACTATCGGCTTCGATGACAGGTATTCTTAAAATCTCGGCCATAGAACTCAAGAAATCAAGGAAAAAGTACTCTAAAGTCTCTTTTCTTGCGATCATCCTTATCTCACTCATCTCGATCTCACTTCTTTACTTCGCTGTAAGTTCGGGAATAAAGTCGGACTCCTATCTTTATGAGGTTTCAGGTGTGCAGATAGATGACTACAGATTCGTAACAGTTGAGAAAAATCCAGATATCTACGTTGCTTATAGAAATGGATACAAAGCCATTGTAACTGGATCGGACAAATCTTTAGCAGCAGCGGATGAGCTGAGGAAGATAATCAGACAAAATCATGAAATCGAACTTTACCAGAAATTTGGAACAGAGGCGTTTCCGGTTTTTGTGAAGGCTGAATTTCTGGAGAGAGAGGTTAAGCTTCAGCATTTGAACAACTCTCGATTCTCCATCCCGCAGATTGAAAGAAAGGCGTCTGAAATTCAATCAATTGAAAGTGGCGTCTCTAAAAGCGATAAGAGTTATAGAAACGATAAAAGTGATAACCCAGCCAAAATAATTAGTGAGTCATTGAAAGGTAGCTTCGATCTTCCAATAAAGCAGAAATCTGGCTACACAACTCCCAGCGACTTCAACCCTCAAAGTCTGCTTGGAAAGATGTTTCTGGCTTTCTTCTTCATAATACCATCATACTTCACGATTCAGCTTTTTTCTGCTTCCTTCCTTGAAGACAAGACGTTGAGAAGGCTGGACGTCCTTCTATCCACTCCTTTAAAACCTGTGGAAATTTATTTGGGAAAGATGTTACCGTATCTCGCTTTTTCTGTTTTTCTCATCTTATCCACCTCTCTTATCCTGAATGAGAGCCTTCTTGCTCTTCTCTTCATCCTACCTTTCATTCTCTTTGCTTTCTCACTTCAAACTTATATAGTTTTACTCTCCAGGAGCTACAAGGAGATGACGTTTCTGATCATGGTGTCATCGTTCATCATAACTGCTTACCTCTTCATTCCGGCAATTTTCTCTGGAACCATTCCTGTATCGAAGATCTCCCCAATTACAAACATGCTTTCTCTCTTTGAAACTGGAAGATTCGATTTAAACGGCTATATACTTTCCACCTCCCAGTTTTACATTCTCTTTGCCATTCTATCCTTCACTTCCCTGAAAACGATGAATCCGGAGGTGATGCATTCTTCAGCTGGAATTGAAAGGAAAATCCTTGCTTCACTCCAGAGATGGATAAAGAGGCCGGTTGATTGCTTACTCGCTTCAATCCTTGCAATACCCTTTGTTTTCATTGTAGAGTTCATGCTCATATCCGTCATCTTTTCAATGCCCCCTCAGTATTCGATCCCTGTTTTCATCTTGGCGATCTCTCTGGTTGAGGAGTTATTCAAAACCTCGATTGTTTATTCAGCATACAAAAACTCTGGGAAAATCATTTTGTCATCATTTTTAACAGCACTGGGATTTTTCGTCGGCGAGAAGATTTTAACGGTTATTGAGATTGGAAGGAACTACATGAACTTCCTGCTTGCAGGTTATCTTCTCCTCCCTCTAGTCCTCCATGTAATTTCTTTGCTCGTCTTTGCCCTTCTTGTTGAAAGAAAGGGTTATGGCTTCGCTTTTGGTTTTGCGGTAGTGATTCACTTCATCTACGACTACGGAATTCTGCTGATCTTGGGAGGTGCTGGGCTTTGAAGGATTTGAGAGATTCAAAAGATTCAAGAGATTCGAGAGATTTGAGCAACTATAGGAGAATAATTGCCATAGCGCTGAAGGATTTGAGGAGCATGCTTAAGGAGCGAACATTCGTGAGTGTAATCTTACTGCTCGTTTTTGTCGCCTCTTTTGCATCGGTTCTCACCTTTGGTCTCCTCGTCCTCTATAATCCAACGTATCTAAACATCCTTTTCGAAAACGAGCTGAAAGTTGGGGTGGCTGGAGATGCTCCTGTATTGCAATCCTTTTTCGATGGCAAGCATTATTTCTCTATAGAGGATGCATTATACGACTTCTATTCGGGAAAGATCGATGTTGTGCTCTGGTTGCCCAAGGAGAATCTTACAAGTGGGGCAAACTACGTGAAGGTTTTCTTGCCAAGAGACGAGGTAAAGTCCGTTCAGGCTTCGATCGTTATAAAGAAAAAACTGCTCGAATATCAGGACTGTTTGAGGAAAGTCAGAAAAATGCCGGTTGGTGGGGATCTTAGAATCTACACCGCGGATTATGAAAGACTGGAGATCCCTGAGGGAGTTTCGATGGTCTTCAAGTTCATTTACGTTGTCCTGATACCACTGATGATGATTACTACAGCAGTCATCGCTTCTGGCCTCTTTATAGACCTCATAACCGAAGAGAGGGAAACTGGAACGATAGATTTGCTGGTAGCTGCATGCAAGAAAGAGGAGATAATATCGGGGAAAATCCTCGCCTCCATTTTGCTCCCAGTCATACTCACTCCTATCTGGCTCCTCCTCTTGATTATGAATGGGGTTGAAATCCACAATTTCTTTGCCGTTCTTTCTATCTCTTACTCCTTCTCATTTTTCATGATCTCAATTTCAGCGCTGATCGTTACCTTCTTTAAAGACAGAGAGAGGTCACAGCTCGTTTTCTCACTTGTGACCGTAGGCTTAATGCCAATTCTCTTCATTCATCCATTCATGCCCTCTCCTTTGGTCACAAGGTTATCAGCAGGTTCAGAATTCGGAGCTGAGCTTACACCATTGTATTTTATTATCAGCCTTATACTTCTTTATTCCTCAAAAAAGGTTGTGAAAATTTAGGTCGGATTTCGAGTTGGATATAGAACCAGAATTAGAAATTTCAGGTTGGTCTAGATAATTTATTAGTTTTTTGACGTTAATACCTATATCTTCCATGTCTCTGGAATTCCTCTCTCTCCTCCCATCTCTCGTCCACCACAAGACTCCCTTTAACGAAACCCTCAAGAACGTCTCTGACATTCCCGCTTGCTCCAGTGATTACCCTTATTCCCATCTGGTTGAAAAAGGTCTGTGCCCTCATTCCGAGTCCGTAGGCCAAAACGATATCCACTCCGAGGGACTGCAGGAATCTTGGGATATCACCGGGGAGATGATTTTCGAAAGGAAGTTCAACAACCTCTCCTTTAATCTCCCCATTTTCAATCTCTGCTATATAGAAGTACCTCGCCCTACCAAAGTGCTGGGATACGAAAGAGTCTAGGCCCCTATCATCCATACATGGTATTGCTATTTTCATGAATTCTACACCTCCATCGTGCCTTTTAAATTTTTTGGGTAACCAAAATATTCGAGTTAATTTAAAGATTTAAGGACTCAGAGATTCATATTCTTAAAGTAATCTTCCTCTAGATCCTCGATCTTCCCCGCATCACCGAGTTCAGCTATCTTCGGATTTATCGGGATTTTCGCCTCTGTTTTTAAACCGTACTTCAGTGTTAGATCGCTTATCTTGCTCTCCCCGAATATGTAGCTGATGTGCCCGCAGTTCGGGCACTGGAAATAGCTCATATTCTCAACCAGATGTATTTCATCGACCCCCAAATGGATTGCCATGTTCACACCCTTCTCCACGATCTCCTTTGCGAGATCCTGTGGAGTTGTGACAACAACGATCGCATCGGGTTTTGAGCTTTGCATTATGGTGAGCGGCACATCACCCGTTCCAGGCGGGAGATCGAAGAGCAGATAGTCGAGTTCTCCCCAGTAAACCTTCTCAAGAAATTCTAGAAGCACCTTTGAGATCATAGGTCCTCTCCATATAACGGGTTGCTCCTTGCTTGGCAGCATGAAGTGCATCGAAACCACCTTTATTCCTAGTTTGGTTAAAACAGGTTCCATTCCCTTCTCTGTAAAACCAAGCCTAGCTGACTCAAGCCCGAAGAGTTTCGGAATACTCGGTCCAAGGAAATCGGTATCAAAAACTCCAACCTTTTTACCGCTTTTTGCAAGGTGAATGGCAATTAAAGCTGTTACGGATGACTTTCCAACGCCTCCCTTCCCACTCATCACAGCGATCTTCTTTCCAATTTTGCTCATTCTTTCCATTATTCTTTTCTCTTTTTCTTCAATTTCTTTTGGTTTTCCTTTTGCCAATTTAATCACCTCCTATCAACTTGTTCCAGCATTCAGTAATTTTTTCAGCGGCATTACCTTTAAAGGGAAATTTAAGTGCTGAAACCTGTTCGTTAATACTCTTATCGTATGGGATCTCACCCAAAATATGGATACTCTCTTTAGAGCAGAAATTTTTTATTTTTGATGTAAGCTCGGGATTTATTGTTGATTTGTTTATCAAAGCTGCCACCTCTAAGTTCATCCTTCTACATAGCTCGACTATCCTCTCAAAGTCCGATATAGCTGCCAAAGTCGGTTCTGCTACGACCACAGCAACATCCGTGCCATTCAGAGATGCTATAACGGGACATCCAATTCCGGGAGGACCATCGGTTACTATGTAAGTACATCCTTCATCTTCGGCAATTTTTTGAGCAATCTCCTTTACCTCGGTGACGAGCTTACCGCTATTCTCTTCTCCCGGAAAAAGCAGACCGTGAACCATCTTTCCTAGAGAAGTGTTTGATATGTACACCTCTCCTGCTTGGTTGTCGATCATCTCTATCGCATTGACGGGACACATCTCATAGCAAAGCCTGCATCCCTCGCACTTTTTTAAATCAACTTCAAAATCCTCTATTGCATCAAAGCTGCATAACTCCTCGCATAAACCGCATTCCGTGCATTTATCCCTCAAGATCTTTGCCTTCTGCATACCGAAGTAGGGCTTTGTCTCTTCTTTCTCCACTCTCAGCAAGATAGGGAGATTCGGCGCATCAACATCTGCATCGGCGATTACGATCCTTCCTTCTCTGGAAGCAAGGTAAGAAAACATCGCTGCTATTGTTGTTTTTCCAGTCCCGCCCTTTCCACTAACAACAGTAATCCTCTTCATCCGATTACCCCCAAACTTACCTCCCGAGCCTCCGAACCCTATTGTAAATATCTTTGAAGATTTCTTCGTATTCAGCCATGAGGAATCCTTTGGAGTACTTTTCAGCCGTTTCTGTGGAAAATGGAATTTTTCCCAGGATTTCCACGCCAAGGGATCTCAGTTCGCCTTCAATGTCAAATGGCAGACCATATTTGTTGATAACTACGCCATAATCGATGCCAAAATTTTTAACGAGTTCTATTGTTAGCTTGACATCGTGCAGGCTGAAGGGAGAAGGTTCTGCAACGAGTATGACAAAGTCAGAGCCCTCTATACTCTCAACAACTGGACAGGAATTACCTGGAGGGCAGTCGATAATCAAATCCTTTTCTACATTTCCACCAATTCCGTCAATCTTTTCCTTAACTCTTTTAATTAGCGGAACCGCAGAAGCCTCGCCAACCCTTAGCTTGCCATAGGTTAGTTTGATTTTATTT
>QMZD01000110.1 GCA_003662985.1 Archaeoglobales archaeon
AGTAAAATCTATGGAATTCGACAAAAATATGACAATTAACATCCAGCCAATCGGGTATGTAAACAGAAAGATACTCGAATTCCTAAAAGAAAAGCTTGGACAAATATTTGGAGATTCAAAAATTCTAAAGCCCGTTGAAATAAACAGGTACTGTTTTGATGCTATTAGGAGGAAGTATATATCTACTTGCTTGTTGAAAAGCTATAAAGTCGATGGAATCACTCTCTTTGTTACAGAACACGATCTCTTTGCAGATGAACTCAATTTCGTTTTCGGAGAGGCGGAACTCAATGGAAAAAGAGCGATAATATCTCTATACCGGCTTAAACCGGAATTTTATAAAGAAAGAGATGATGAGGTCTTCAAAGAGAGAGTTTTGAAAGAGGCGATGCATGAGCTTGGCCACGTTTTCGGCTTGTTGCACTGCAAAAATCCCAGATGCGTGATGTACTTTTCAAACTCGATAATTGACACCGACAGAAAAGGATGGATGTACTGTGAGCGATGTAGAGCCAAGCTTATTTCTAAGTTTAATTTTAAATCTTGATCTTAGCCTAATCCTAGATCATTTCAAAAAACACATTTTGCTATTCCCGTACTATAGAGGCATTCTCCGCACGAGGGACTGTTGACGTAACAATCCTGATTGTGCTCTAAATACCAGCATCCAGAAACATGAGGGCAATCGGCACACCATGGAAATGTACTCATATCCTTCCTCTTTCTCTCAAAGGTTGATAAAGCTGAGACCACGTCATCGTATTCCTGGAAATTCAGATCTCCAACAATAAAAGCATTAACCTTTTTCTCGTGATTGTTTACGAACTCCGTATGAGTTCTTGAGAATATCATACAGCTTGAAACTTTTCCATCCGCCCTTACGAAAATTGAATTCCGATAGGGACACTCCCTCTCAACGGCATTTCCGAAAAATTCTGGAATATCAAGTTCTACACCCATTCCCTTTGCAAATTCTCTTAATCCCTCCAACTTTTCCTCAGCCTTCATGGCATTATAAATCCTCTGGGTTGATTCAAGGATATAAGAAAGATTAACGAGATAACCCTCCTTTCTAGCTTCCTCGAGGATTCCATTATACCTCTCTAAAAATTCCCCTCTCCCCTTGGAATAGTCGTGAATTACCTTAACTATGAAATCCTTATCGATCTCAGAACCATTCCCAAATCCAGCGAGGTCGATTATCCTTCTGCTGGGCTCAAAGTAAACAGCTTTATTGTAAATCTGTTTGTTTGGTGCAACGACATTGGTCAACTTTACGTCAATCCCATAATTTGCCGCAAGTTCTATCAGGTCTTTCAGATTTTTAAGGTTCTCAGATGTGATTACAGACTCTATAAATGCCTTTTCTCCGGCTTTTTTAAGATTCTTGAGGATTCTTTTTGCCTCAGAACCTTTTCTGACTCTTTTTAAGTACTCTTCATTCGTCGAGTCCAGCGAGAAGCCGATTCTGTCCACAACCTCTACAATCGCCCCAACATCGTTGATTCCGTTTGTGCTTAGAACTATCCTTCCACCAAGCCTTTCTGCAATCTTCTTCAAATTTCTATTCCTCAGAGGCTCTCCATACCCATAGAGAACGTACTCTTTATCACACCCCACAAGCTTCTCGACCACCTCTTCAGCCACATCCATGGCCTTCCCATTCCTGAAGCAGTAGCTGCAGTTGAGATCGCATGCCGTCGTTACTTCGATCTGGATCATTACCTCTAATTAGCTAAAGGTAATTTAAGCTGTACCCTTAAATTTTACTGAGCACAGGATGAATTAGTAGATTTAAATCAGTAGATTTAATAGAAAAATAATATAAATCAAAAAATCAATACCGATAACAAGATTTAAGTTAAATTTTGATTGAGAGGATGAGGATGCTCGAACTCATCGCAAGACTCATGGCTATGGGAGCTGATCTCGGTTCAAGAAATGCCGTTAAGAGAGCTTTAGCTTTCATAGGTGAGACGGAGGCGGATGAACTCGTCGATCAGATTTATGTTTCCGTAAAGAACAATGCACTCAAATCAGACTTCGCGAATATCCCTGTTGAGAAAAGAGCCTTATTCCTGCCACAATGCTTGAGAAATCCAGAAAAATGTGAGGCAAAGCTTACCGAAATCGGTTATACCTGCCAGAAATGCGGTAGTTGCTCGATAGGAGAAATAATTGAATATGCAGAATCACTCGGATACAAAAACATCTTCGTCGTCCCCGGCGGTAGCATGGTTTTGAAGATCTTGAAAAACAGCAGTAACATCAAGGCTGCTCTTGGTGTTGCATGCTATCCTGAACTGAGTGAGGCGATTGAAAGGTTATCCGCATTCGGCTTTTGCACCCTCGCAGTTCCTCTGCTAAGGGCTGGATGTGTAAATACGGAAGTTGATGTTAACAAGGTAAAACAATTCCTTAAATTAGGTCTGAGATGAGAATCTCTAAAATCCTTAATTTCCTAGTCGTCAACACATCTTGGTGCACAAGGAGGATAGTCGAGTGGTTAGCCAAGAGAGTCGAAAGCGACGAATCTCAGGAACCTAATGAACCCAGAGCGATATTCTTGGATATTCCCCGCGAGTTTGAGCCTTACTTAAAGAATAGAAGTTTACTACAAGTTTTAAAGGAGAGGCTAGATACCAGATTCAAACAGCACGTGATGTCCCTCGAGCCGCTTTTTGATTTCGCTTTCGCCGAAAAAATACCCTTATACTGCTACAAAGACAGTTTCCATTCCGTTGCAGAAAGTTCAGTCTCCTTTGATTTGCTAACTCTCGTGTTAAAGGCAAGATTTGGAAAAATGGAGTTAAACAAATGGAGAGAAGTTGTTTCAAAAGATCTAAATAAATCAAAAGATTTTGCCGAGTACGAGGCAAACTTCATAGCAGAAAGAGCCAAGAACATAAGCATATGCCTTAATTTGAACGAGGAAATAGAGAGAATTCTGGTTGAACTTGGTTTTGAAATCAAGAGAATCCAGTTTTACAGATTCAACAGACCAATAGATAGAATCTATTCCCTTATCGGAGAGGAACTAAGCGAGAACACGAGAAAAGATTCAGAATTAAGAGAGTTAATAAAGAAACATGTGAAATTCATAGACGATGTAATAGAAAAAGGATACGAAGAGGCTTGTAGGATTTGGGAAATTTGAGAGATACTGTAGACCTAAAATCAATCGAAACCAGCGATCGAAAATAAAATAAAAGGGTTAGGGAGGTTTGCTTCAGTACATACCTCCCATTCCGCCCATTCCACCCATTCCACCCATTCCACCCATGCCTTCTTCGCCGCCGCCTTTCTCCTCTTCCTTGCTTAGGCCTTTGGCAGCGATTACATCGTCGATTCTAAGGATCATAACCGCAACTTCTGTTGCCGAGGCTATTGCCTGTGTTTTCACTCTGAGCGGCTCGATGACACCTGCCTCTTCCATGTTTATGATCTTACCTGTCTCAACGTCAACGCCGGCATTCTTATCTCCTTTTTCATGAGCGCTCTTGAGTTCCACAAGCACATCGATTGGATCGATTCCAGCATTCTCTGCAAGGGTTCTCGGTATGATCTCGAGGGCTGTTGCGAAAGCCTCGACTGCGAGCTGCTCTCTTCCACCGAGGGTCGGAGCCCACTCTCTCAGCTTAAGGGCCATCTCGATCTCCGGTGCTCCTCCGCCAGCCACAACCTTTCCATCCTCGAGCGCGCATTCAACAACCCTTATCGCATCCTCGACGCCCCTTGAGACTTCATCAACGACATGCTCAGTTCCGCCCCTAATCAGTACTGTCACAGCCTTTGGATTCTTGCATCCCGTGATGAACACCATCTTCTCATCGCCAATCTTTCTCTCCTCAACTAAGGCAGCGTATCCGAGATCCTCGGACTTCACCTCTCTAAGCTCGGTATGCACTTTTGCTCCCGTTGCTTTCGATAATTTCTCGATGTCGCTCTTCTTTACCCTCCTCACAGCAAGCACGCCAGCCTTTGCGAGATAGTACTGCGCTAAATCATCGATTCCTTTCTGGCAGAGTACAACGTTTGCTCCAGCACTCGTTATTTTGTCAACCATCTCCTTCAGCATCTTCTCTTCCTGCTCGACGAATTTCTGAAGCATTTCTGGATCGGTGATCCTTATTTTCGCATCGGTCTCAGTTTCTTTAACCTCCAGCGCGCTGTCAAGCAGGAGAATCTTTGCATCCTTGATTTTCTTGGGCATCGATGGGTGAACGACCTCTTTGTCAAGAACCACACCGTCGATTAGCTCGGTCTCATCGATGCTTCCGCCCTGCCTCTTCTCGATTTTAACATATTCCGAGTCGACCTCTATCTTTCCATTAACCTCCTCCGCTACGCTCTTCACAGCCTTTACAGCGATCTCGGCAAGCCTGTCGATTGCAACCTCTGCACCCTTGCCAGTCATAGCGGTCATCGCTATCTTCTTGAGAATGTCCTCATCATCTGGGCTTATCGGGATTGCGAGCTCATTGAGGATCTCGATTGCCTTATCTGCTGCAAGCCTGTAACCATTTGAAACTATAGCTGGATGAATTTCCTGCTCTAACAGCTCTTCAGCCCTCTTCAGAAACTCTCCCGCAAGAACGACTGCTGTGGTTGTCCCATCTCCCACCTCGTTGTCCTGGGTTTTTGCTACCTCAATAACCATTTTAGCTGCAGGATGTTCAACATCTATTTCTTTCAGAATCGTAACACCGTCGTTCGTTATCACAACATCTCCAAGGCTGTCTACAAGCATCTTGTCCATTCCTCTCGGCCCGAGGGTGCTTCTCACAGACTCTGCAATCACTCTTGCTGCCATTATATTAAGCCTCTGAGCGTCTCTCCCCCTCGTTCTCTCCGTTCCTTCCTTCAATATCAAAACAGGTTGTCCCTGTAACGTTGCCATTCATATCACCTCCAGTTTAATGAGCAAATTTTTATGGGTTTGTTGTTCTATATAAATTTTACGATGATATCAAGAGTGTGATGAAGATTAGTTTAATTGCCAGCCGTCTTTATCGGGCTTTAGCGACCACAGATTCGATAAACAACGTCTTAGCAGCATTATAAGCATCACGATCCGAACCAAACTTAGCAGCCAATTCTGTCTTCAACTGATGATACTGTCAGCTGTCTCGGGGTGAGTGCGCAAGAAATCCCGAAACAAGATGTGCTCCAAAAATCGCCTGTTCGTTCGACCATATGTAGATGAATGTCTGGCGAACTCTTACAAAAAACGTCTTTCCGGAATTGAAACTTCATATTCGGGGACATATTCATAACCGATGCCTTGAAGCGGTTCGATACATTCATCAGCTTTGGCAATATTGCGAACACCAACCATGATGTCAATAGTTGGCTTCGCCTCCAAACTAGGGACGGCCGTACTTCCGATGTGTTCGATTGCTACAACTTTATTTCCGATTATACCAAGAATCTTAGCCCTCTCCTCTTCATACAAGATCGGCCATTGAGGTCATAATCCACGATTATTACTTCCTGTCTCGTATTTCTCCTCCTAATGATCTCGGACAACAAAACTCGTCAGTTTATATCTATTGCCCTTTTACCAATTTCTCTTTCCAGTAACCCATCCACTTGCTGAAGGCTTGATTTGCGAACTGAACATAGACATCTCTTGGCAACAAAGGTCTGCTCACCCGATTTTGCGTATCCTCCGATATCTTGCCTGCTTTAATTAGCTCTCTACCAGCCTCCCTCGCTGCCTCGAATACGTCATCGATTGCTACTCCCATCTCCATCATTGGTCTTAAAGCCTCACCATGTGGTCTCAGCAAAGCACCTGCGAACTCTCTGTTAATGTTTTTACAGAATGCTTTCATGTGAATCAGGAGGGGTTCAAAGTTGTCCATCTCCCAGAAACCGCAGTTTGAAACCAGAACGAGCTTTCCTTTTTTCGTTCCATCCCTTGTCGGATGTCTGCAATGGTCATCTCTAAGCTCAATAAACGGTTCAGCAAGAGGAATCATTCTGTCCATTAGATTTTTCATCAAGCCCGTTACCCCATCACAATAGACAGGAGTAGCAAAAACCCATATCTCAGCATTCCTCAATTTGGAGTTGAGCATGTTCATGTCGTCCTTGTAGTAACATTCGCCAGGATGTCTAACCCAACAATAAAAACATCCACGACATGGGTTTATCTCAAGCTTTTTGGCATAAAAAAGCTCCACTTCTGCTCCGGCTTCCTCCATCCCCTCAATGAAGGGGTTAAGGATGAGAGAAGTGTTGCTCTTCTCAGCCCTTGGGCTTGAATTGATTGTAATAACCTTCATCGAATTCGCCTCCTTATGAGAATAGTAATTTTTCTGAATACGCCAATACAAATAGTTTCTGCAGATAGTTTCTAAAGTCTTTTACACTTTTCCTGCAAAATAATGGATAACGAAATTA